>JAPLJA010000127.1 GCA_026388815.1 Pseudomonadota bacterium | reverse complement strand
AAAGGCGAAGAAGGCGAAAGTGATGCTCGCCAAGCGGGCAGTGGAGATATGGCTGGGAAAGAGCGGTCTCGACTATACCGTGTTTCGTCCTTCCGGTCTCTTCCATGATTTTGTAGAAGTTTTTCGCCCCCAGATCCTCAAGGGGGTGGTGCGGGGGCTGGGGGATGGGTCGCTCAAAATGCAGCCTTTGAGTCCTGAGGATTTATCTATCTGTATGGTGGATTCCCTTGAAAATCCCAGGACGAGCAAGAAGATCTTCGATATTGGCGGTCCGGAGATCTTCACCTATGACCAGGCCATAAAAATGGTGGCGGGTTACCTGGGGAAGCAAGATTTCAAAATCTCCTACTCGCCCTTCTGGGTTGCTCAAGCAATGGCCTATATCTTCAACTGGATCAAGCCGGGCAGTTTTTTGCAGCCTGACTGGATCGAACTGCTCACCTTCCCGAGCGTCGCCGATCCAAAGCCCATCAAGGAAACCTTCGGTATAGAGTTGAAAGGAATCAGGGGATATCTGGAAGAACATTTGAAGCAGAAATGAGCAGGGGGGGCGAGCCGCCGGCTCGCCCCTACCCACTTTCCCCTCATTCAGAACATCTTTAAAAGAGAGAGAAGCCGATCGTCAGGACAGAGGAAATCCCCTGTTCCAGGCCCCTGCAGGAAGCGAGATAGAGATCAGTGACCTCATGGCTCCTTCCCTGCAGATGTCCCCAGGCCAGAAAGATCACGAGCATGAGGAGCGTAATAAACCCCATCCCTAAGATGTTTCTCAATCTGTTTCTTGTTATCGTCTTACCGTATTCCATAATTACCTCCTTGGTTTAAACCTTTTTCCTATGCTGCATTATCGAATAGGAATGTGAAGGGATTATGGAAGAAGTGTAAAAAAAGTGTAAAAGTTGAGAGAGTGAGGAGTTAAGGAGTTGAGAGTGAAGGAGTGAAAGAGCCTACCCGCCTTTGGTGGGCCTTTGGTCTATAAAACGTTTGGTCGTTCTTACGATAAAATTTACCGCAGGAGCGGCCTCCGGCCTTTGGTTTTAGGTGGGGAGAAACACAGGCCCGCCCTTACTAATACGAACGCATTAAATGCTATTACATTGTCATTGCGAGCGACCAACGGGAGCGTGCCTGCACGCCGAAGTGCTGCGTTTCAGCACGCAGGCGTGGCAATCTCACCTCATAAACAAGAGATTGCTTCGTCGTTTCACTCCTCGCAATGACGTTTTACTTAATGCGTTTGTATTAATTTAGAAAGTCTACTGCGTCATCTACCAGTTTCTGATACAGACGTTTAGAGTTGAAGATGATGTAGGCGATGAATGCCGCGGCTCCTATATAACATATTGATGCCCCGATGGGATGGTGATGGTAAAGCAAATAACTGCCCGTTGCTGCGCCAATCGTACCAATTGCCAAGCAGGTGAGCCTGATGCGCAGTTTCCACCGGGAGCCTTTGGGATGGAAATGAATATAGTGAAACCAGGATACCTTTCTTTTTTTCATTTTAATAGTATAGCTGAACACATCAATTCTGTGAAGAGAATATCTTCTGTATCTCAGGTACGAACTTCAGGGTATCTGTTATTATCTCATCATCTGTTCTCTCAATTTTCTTATCGTTAACCTTCTTCATGGAAGTCACCTGATAATAACCGAGCGCCTTTCCGCCCTGCGCGGTGATGAGAGCTTTTGCCTTCTCCTTCGCTTCCTCCTTTTCAAAGGCATTGGTGGTGGTGAAGAGTACCACCTTCTTTCCGTCGAATCTGTTCTTCGCAATCAGGGTCCGGATGGCAGGGCTTAATTTCCCAGTCCAGATGGGCGAAGCAAGGATGATGCAGGAATAGGGAGCAAGATCAGGGTGCTCGGGTTCAATCTCTGTGTGCATACCAAAGAGGGAGGCAAGTGCCCCGGTAAAGAAACCCCACCTGCCGGAGCGGTCTTTCAGGTCTTTGATCTCCAGCATGGTTGCTCCCAGAGGTTTCTGAAGGGTTTCACAGGCTAATTTGGTTTTGCCTGTCCGGGAGTAATAGAGGATCAGGATTTTCCCTGTGGTAGGTTCTGTAGCAAACGCACAGGAGAGAGTGAGAAAGAAAAAGGCAAGTGTTACGATAGCTGTGATTTTTAAATGGTTCATTCGTACCTCCTTGTAATTAATACGAACGCATTAAGTAAAGCGTCATTGCGAGGAGTGAAACGACGAAGCAATCTTTTGTTTATGTGGTGAGATTGCCACGCTCCCGTTGGTCGCTCGCAATGACAATGTAATAGCATTTAATGCGTTTGTATTAGTTTAGAACATCCCTTTCTTCTTCTCTTTTTCTTCCAGGATTAATTGAGGCCACTCCTGGCCCCGCAGGACTGTGGCAATGGCATCAAACATCCCTTGTGATAGATAGGGTCGATACTTGGGCCCTACTGGTACCCCGGCAACAACAATCCTGCTCTTCCCTTCCCTCAATTCTGTGCGGTAGGGTTTTGATTGATCCCGGTAGGGGACTTCTCCTTCATATTCGAAGTGGAGGGATTCAAAGGTTTCAAGTCGCATGGCAAAGATGGTATCCGTGTTCTCACTGGTAAAATCTACCAGGACAAAGATGATGTGGTCATACCCATCCTTGAGTCCCATTTCAAGGGCTTCAAAGCTTGCCAGCTTCTTCTCCTTGGGGTCCATATCCTCTCCGGCAAAATCGGTATCGCCAGTGACAATCGTCGTGTTTGTCCCTGCAAGCGCCTGCTCAAGTTCCTTGATCAAATTCACCATATACACATGGTTAAGCACCGGGTAGGGATCTCCGGGGATATCGGGAAAACCGTGGCGGGTTAAAATCAGGAGCTTTCTTTCACCTTTGGGGAGCGGCAGGATTTCGTCTGCCGCCAACTGAACATAGCCTTTGCGGAAGGAGGGATAAGCCCCGGGGAACGGTGTGTAGATCACCTTTGCCCTCTCTGCCACCGCATCCTTTACATCCTGAAAAACCCCGTTGAACTCTTCGAGAGAAGAATACACAGGAAATATGTCGAAGTGCACAATGGTTTTCACCTTTTCCTCAATCAGTTCATCCACTGCCTTCTCAACTGTTTCAGGATACATGGTCCAGGCCCACCTCATCGGGACTCCGGGAAACTCCTTTGTTAGGAGGGAAGAGATGTCGTTAAAGATCTCCTTGTGCTGCTGCATGTAGGGAACCTTCTTGTTGGGCATCTTACGGTAGTAGGAGGCCACGATCTTAATGCACACCTTTTCTATCATATCAACGTACCCGTTTTTCTTCTCCCAGAGAAAATGGCCGGGTGATTTTCCATCCCATGACTTCACCCATGTGACGGTGAGGTCTTTATAAGGGATCCCTTCTTCGTTTTCAGTCTTGCCGAAACAGTCCATCAGGGTCTTAGGTTTATACTCCTCAGTTGCCTTGAGGTGTTCAGGGTCCATGAGCACCGTGCCGTTATCCCTTAACACAATGAGCTTGAGGGCAGGGGGGAAGGCGGCATTGAAGATCACGTTCAGGTAGCGGTCAAAGAATGCGAAGTCGTACTCCTCAGCCTGGCCAAGTGCAGTTACCAGGACACCAACCTTTCCTTCGATCTTTTTATCCTGAAGGAGATAGCGGCGGTAGTTCATATCATCCTGTTTGTTGGAGCAAGAGAAGATGCCAGGCAAAAAGAATAGTACTGTCAGGAGGAGTGAGGTAGATATCTTGGAACGATTCATTTTTCTCTCCCCTTTTCTTGCGATAAAATTTTTCTCATATCCTCGGCTATGTCAGGAAGGTCAAGAGACAGGAGCCTTTCGGGTGTCGGGATTCCGGCTGCCTTGTCCCATCCCCGTACTTCATAGTATTCGTCTTTCATCTTCTCCAGCATCTCCTCGGTAATCACCATCCCCCGGGAAGGTCCATCCGGAATCGGCTCGGTCAAGAACCGCTTGGGGAGAGTATCGTTTTTCCTCCGGAGCCCCTCACGCACTGCAAATGCGCGCATCACATTCCAGATGCGCTCGGCAGTCAGTTCCGCCTCCTCACGGGTCAAGTCCATGCCGGTAACCTTGTTGACGGTGTCAACCAGGAGCTGTTTAATCTCAAGAGGTCCCCAGACCATCTCGGGAAGGTGACAGAGAATCAGTGAATCCATGAAGATCATGAGGTGATTGATCTTTACCGTATACGCTCCTTTCCCCTCGATGGTATCCCGCGGGACCATGCCGGTTCTCTCTCCGGT
>JAPLJA010000224.1 GCA_026388815.1 Pseudomonadota bacterium | reverse complement strand
AGACACTTTCAGGGGAATAGTGTCTATCTTCTTTCCTGTCAAAGCAGGCTCGTTTACGAATTGTTTGGCAGCTTCAGGAGTTGCGAAAGTGCCTACGTGTATCTTGAAGGTATTATCGGAAGAATTCATGATCAGTAATTCTTCTGTTAACTCAGGGATTTTAATCTTCTGATTGATTTTAATGAGATTAAAATCAGTAATTTCAGGATTGGCCTCCAATATGAAATCAATGAGCGTTTTATTACTGATCTGGTAGTATTTCTTTGTTAGATAAATGATATAATCACCCTTAGCAACATTTATCGTTTGCATTTTTTTCTCTTCCGAGTCTAACGAAGGATTCGTGGAAAGAAAATTTGACTGCGCAGTATTAGTCATGCGTGGTCTGATTTCAATAAATGCGTCATGTTTTACGGACGGGAAGTTATTCATATACATCTTATCGGTGAAATAAGTGGTGTACTTTTGTAAAAATCCAAAGAAAAAAAATCCAAGAATCCCCAGAAAAAAGAAAAAAAGGACCGATGGTGAAAAAATAACACTTATAACTTTCTCATAAAGTGATGGTCCCACGACAGCGTGTCTTGGAGATACGCTCGGAACGGGTACCTGACGGTAATTGGGCTTTTCTTCTATTAAACCATTCATATCGCTCACGACTTCTTTGATTATTTGAGCATCAATCCTTTTCTTGGAGGAGGCACCATACCCAATCAGAAATGCATTATCGCAGACGATATTGATCGTGCGAGGAATTCCTTGGGCATATCCAATAATCATAGATATGGCGTCGGGAGTAAATACTTTAGAACTGTTGCTTCCCACCAGATTCAAGCGATGTTCTATGTATTGTCTTGATTCTTCGAGGCTTAGTGGCATGATGTGACGCCTGATACCTATCCGCTGCTTGAGCTGTCGTAAATGGTCAGAATTCAGTTTGACTTCAAGCTCAGGCTGGCCGACAAAAACGATTTGCACCAGCTTTGATGTACTTGTTTCTAAATTTGAAAGCATACGAAGTTCTTCCATTGCCTCAGTCGGAAGATTTTGTGCTTCATCAATGATAATTGCCAGAGTTTCTCCCCTTGATAAGAGTTGAATCAGATACTCATTGAACTGGTGTAACAAGGCTGCCTTACTCTCACCACCTACTGGGAGGTCAAGTTCCAGAAGAATGTTTTCCATTAATTGTTCGAATGTCGTACTGGTGTGAAAAATGAAAACAGCTTTCACGCTTTCATTTAAATTATCAAGCAAGCTATGAATAAGGGTGGTCTTTCCAGTACCTACTTCTCCCGTAATAGAGATGAAACCTTTCCGTTCCTTGATACCGTAAATCATTGAGGCAAGGGCCTCTCTGTGACTGGGGGTGAGGTAGAGGAACCTGGGATCAGGGGTTACATGAAATGGATTTTCTGAAAAACCATAAAATTCTGTGTACATTTTCTTCTATCACTTATCAGGGATGGATCCTACAACTGGAAGACCGAGGTGTTTCTCAACATCCTCCCTCGTGCTAAAAGTATGGCTTAAATATTCAATGAAAAAGGCTGTTCCGACCCCTGCAAATCCACCCAGGATAATGGAGAGGATAATATTTAGCATCGTTTTTGGCTTAACTGGTTTTATAGGTGGAAGTGCTGGTTGTACCACACTGATATTGGCAATCTTCTGGTTATCCATGGCATTGGATATCCTTGATTCTTCCGTTTTCTGAACGTAAAGCTGGTAACTATCCTCGTTTAATTTGGCCTGACGCTCCAGCTCGTTCAGCCGCATCTCCACACTTTTAATTCTATTTAATTCCTGCTGGTATTGTGACAGGTGTTGCTTTTGACTCTCTCCTTTACTCCTCAGGGCATTCAAGTCATCATTTATACTTTTGACTGCCTTGTCGTGGTATGTCCTCTCTTCTTTATCCAGCAGTTGGTTAGCCTTCTCAATTTCTTGCCTAACATTAGTCACAAGCTGGCTTTGTTCATTATATTTACTCAGTAGTTCTCCCTCTCTCAACTTCAGTTCGGCAACCCTGTTCCTAATGTTACTGACTGAATAGGGGTTAAAATCGGTTTCCTGCCCGAGCTCGATCTTAGCGGAGGGCTCAGACAGATACTTGTTCAACGCTTGGATTTTACCTATCTTCTCACTGATTTCACTTCGAGTCTTTGCCAATTCTAACTCCATTTCAGAAATCTGTTGGAGGAGCACGGTCTTCTGTTCTGTTAGTGAACTGATATTATTCTGGTATTTGAAAGCTTCAAGTTCCTCCTCAGAATCCTTGAGCTTCTTTTCGAGAAGTTTCACCTGATCGTCGAAGAAGTTGTAATTCTGGGATTGTTTGAATACAGTGATATGATGTTCGAGGTAAACGTCTATCAACCTGTTCACCACCTGAGCTGCAACCACTCGATCTTTGTGTTGAAATTTAATTTCGATGATATCGGATTTTGTAACGCCTTCTACCGTGAGCTTCTGCTGAAAGATGAGGACTGCCTTTTCAAGAAGTGGTATCTTTTTAGAGAAGGTGTTTGAAATGAACGGTTTCTCCTTAAGATCGGGATAAATGTTTTTGACACCAAGCTCAGTAATCACCTTCTCAATGAGATTACGTCCCTTGATGATTTCTACTTCTGAATTTATACGATCCTCTTTTGAGATATCAAAGAGAACCTGGGAACCGGTTGCTGTAGGGGTGTAAATATTTTCCCTCCCGAATTTGACAAGGATCTGAGAAAAGGCTTCATAAGTGGGAGAGATGAGAAACGTACCAATAGTAACGGTCAATACTACAGTTAGGAAGATAATGATTATTTTTGATTTATGCTTAAAAATAATATTGAGGAAGTCCCTTAAATTACCCCGGGATTCAGTTTCGGTATTCGTGAAGGAATTCATGTTATCTCCTCTATATTTTACTTCCAATAACCTTTTACGGCGTAACAGCAAATCCAGGCTGAACTGGAAGATTTTTACGTATGTATTGATCTATCCATACATTTAGTTCAGCAACATTGGATTTCGGGACAAGGACTATGTCAAAAGGCTTGAGAAAAATGTCTTGACTCATATCAGTACCATCAATTAACTTTTTAAGATTTATCGGTATCATAAGTGGTTTGTTATCTGCACCTCGCCGAACAATGACCATTTCTTTAGTCCTGGCAGTATCTTTAAGTCCTGCAGCAAGAGAAATAGATTGAAGAACTGTCATAGATCCAATTAAATTGAAGGCTCCCGGCCTATTGACTTCACCCCCTACATAGATCTGTTGTCCGCCAAATAAACGAACAATCACTGTTATTTCAGGCTGTTTGACTTCAACAGCATATTTCTCTTTGAGGACACCAGTTAATTCAGCAGGTGTTAAACCAGCAGCCATAATTTCATGCACTAACTGCAGGGAAATACGGCCATCGGGTCGAACAGTTACCAGTTCGTTCAGTTCCGAATTATAATAGAATTTGATGTCGAGTTGGTCTCCTGCCTGTATTCTGTATTCTTGACCTGGATAAAGTAGATTTTGTGTTCCAACTTGATCCAGAGGGGTCAGATTTTTGACAGCAGGTGCACAAGAGGCAAGAAGTATTATGAGCACCACCTGGAGTATAAAAAATCTCCCTTCTCCTCGTATCATAACTACCTCCTTTAAAAAGGATTAAATTGTGAAAGTTTCAATTCAGTTAATAGCTTGACTACACTATTCTCCTTTTGCTAACAAATATATCGGTTGCTTTTTCTGCAACTAAACTTTTTATCCAAAACTTTTTGTTTTCACTCATCTTCTCCTTACTAATTTATAATATTTAATGATAATAGTTAGTATTTATCACTACAGCATAATATTTTTTATAATAAAAATTTATTCTTGTCAAGAAAAAAAATGAATTTTCATGAGGTTATTATCTAGAATTAAAGGAATGTGAGAGAGGAGTCTAAAAAATGCCTCCTGCCTTTTTGAAGGTTCAGGTAAATTAACAATTAATATTCAGTAATCTACAATCCTTCAGACCTCTTGATACAGGAACGTCTCCCTTATCTTCACTGCCTCGATGAAGGTACCTTCAATATAGGCTTTGGTGCGGTGATCCTGCGGGCTTTTAAAGATAACTTCCGCTGGACCGTGTTCCACGAGTTCTCCGAGATAAAGGAAGATGACGTAGTCAGCGAGCCTCTTCGCCTGGCGGAGGACATGGGTTACGAGGACGATGGTGTACTTGTCCTTGAGTTCGAGAAACCTCTGCTCTATCCGCTCTGCAGAGATCGGGTCAAGGGCAGAGGTCGGCTCATCGCCGAGGATGATCTCGGGATTGACTGCCAGCCCCCGTGCCAGGCAGAGTCTCTGCTGCTGTCCGATGGAAAGCCTGGAAGCAGGAGAATGAAGCCGGTCTTTTACCTCGTTCCACAGGCTCGACTCCTTGAGACGTGTCTCAACAATATAATTCAGCTCCTTCTTGTTCCTCAGGCCGTGTATCCGGGGGCCATACGCCACGTTATCATAGATAGACATGGGGAGTGCCTGAGGTCTCTGAGAGAGGAGCCCCATTTTCTTTCTCAGGAGGGTAACGTCAACCCCGGGATTGTAGATGTCCTCACCGTCAACCAGAATCTGCCCGGAAACTTTTACACCTTCCTGCAGGTCTATCAGACGATTGAAAGACTTCACGAGCGTAGTCTTTCCACATCCTGACGGACCGATAATGGCTGTAATCTGCCTCTCCGGGATATCAACCGTGATATTTTTTAACGCCTGATGATCCCCGTAAGAAATGCTGAGATCCCTGACCTGTATATGCGGTTTAGACATGGCTGCTCCTTGTTTTACTTAACCACATGCTTGGTAAATTTTCTTGAGATGATCCTCGATATAACACTGATCAACAAAACGATTACGGTGAGGACAAACGCCGAGGCATATCCTCTCTGCTGAACCTCCGGGAAGGGAGTAGCGAGTTGAAAGAAGATTGCCAGGGGTAAGGTCGCTACCGGCTTCAGGAGCGATGAGGGCAGAGAGTCGGTAAAGCTCGCCGTAAACAATACCGAAGCCGCATCGCTGATGCCCCTGCCGAAAGCAACCAGAATTGCAGTAAGGATTCCGGGGAACGCCTGTCGCACTATTACCTTCAGGGCAGTTTCTAACCGCGTTGAGCCTAATGCGTAGGAGGCCTCTTTGAGTTCAAAGGGAACCATTTTGAGCACTTCGTCCATTGCCCGTGACATCATGGGAAGGATAAAGAGGGCTACCGTCACTGTCCCTGCCAGGAGAGATGCCCGCAACCCGAAAAAGACCATGACGGTAAAACCGAAAGCGCCGTACACAATGGAGGGAATTCCCCAGAGCACATCAAAGAAGAAGCGGACCACTTGAGCAAATTTTGAGGTCTTGGGAAGGTAGATATTCAGGTAAATAACAATGGGCAAACTGACAAGCAGTGCTAAAAGTGTTGCACCTATGCCGAGAACGAGCGAACCTAAGATTGCGTTGAGGATTCCTCCTTCCTTGCCCAGATAATAACCACCCTTGGGAGTTTGAATGAGCATATTGAGACTCAATGCCGGCAATCCTTTCAGGAAGATAATAACCAGGATAAAAGCCAGACTTCCCACAACGATCACGGTGGAGAGGAGCATGAGGCCACGGAAAATATTCTCTTCTACTTTTCTCCAGTTCATCTCACATCTCCCTCTGTTCAATACGCAGCAGGATTCCCCAGGCGATCATATTAAAGCAGGTGGTCACCATGAGAAGGATAAGGGCTGCTAAAAGGATTGCAGCATCGTACAGGGGGATAGACATCATTTCACCATAGGTATTGGCAATAAGCGCAGGGAGAGGATAGGCTGTATCAAAGATCGACCGCGGGAAACTGTGCAGAGCACATCCGGCGACCATAAGCACCGCCATGGTCTCACCGAATGCCCGGGACAGCCCCAGGATTACCGCTGCCACTATACCGGGCAGAGCCTTTTTGAGCACTGCATGTTTTATGGTCTGCCACTTAGTTGCTCCCAGTGCCTGCGATGCCTCCCGGATCTCAAAAGGAACGGTTCTCATGACCTCTTCCACAATAGAGATGATAATGGGGAAAACCATCACCGCCAGGACAATGCCTCCGGTAATGGCTGAATACCCTGTGTAGTTATCAGACTTGAACGGAAAGAAGGAGAATCTCTCGCTTAAGAATGGCATGAGATAATCACGGACCAAAGGCACAATTGCAATAATGCCCCACACACCATAGATAACAGGCGATATCCCTGCAAGAAGGTCAACCACCGGCTTGAGGAATTCCCTGATCCGCCTGTGAGCATATTCAGAAAGATAGATTGCGGTCAGAATGCTTAAAGGGACTGCGATGATTATCGCTATGATCGTAACCCAGAGTGTCCCGGCGATAAAGGAGGCCAAGCCAAATTCTCCCTGGAGTGGTTGCCAGAGAGAAGAAAAGAGCAGTGCCTTGAGCGGTCTGATCGCCAGGATGGGTCTTGCCCGCAAATACAGGCCCAGGGCCATGACAAAAGCAAGGCTTAAGATAAAGGACGCAAAAAGGAACATTATTTTTGCCCCGATTGCGTCCTTGAACCCTCTCCACGTCACTTCTTCACCATCCTGCTATTTCAGATCCTTTAATACTTTCTGCCTCTCTGTCTTGGGCAAAGGCAAACTTGTTCCTACCTGATCTACAATCTTCGCGCCTTCCTCGCTCAGGCAGAATTCTATGAACTCCTTCATCAGACCCTTGGGCTTCCCCTTGGTGAAAAAATAGTTCTTTCTCGTTACAGGATATCTCCCTGCCTCAATTGCCTTGATTGCGGCATTTCTCTGTTCCAGGATTTCATCCGGGTCAGCAATACCGTTTTCGTTAGAATCAATAGGGACTATCCTGATTCCCTGCAATACTTTCCCCCCCCGGGTGAAGACATACGCGAAATTGTTGTAACCAATCCCCACGGGGTCTCTCTTCACTGCTTCCAGCAATCCAGGGTCTCCGTAGATACCGACGCCTCTCAGATCCTCCTGTTTTTTGCCCAGGTAGGCAGCCCAGCTTGCAGCAGCGCCGCAGGAATCGGAACGGGTATAGACGTGGATAGGTTTACTGCCGGTACTGCCAACAAGCTTGTCCCACGTAGTAAGGCTGGCGGTGATATACATATTGATCCAATCTTGCCGCTTGATGCCTTTTTTCATCAACTCCGCAAGCGCAGGGTTTTTATCACTCACAACGGGGTACACTGCATCGTGAAGGATATACACGGGCACAACCCCCTTGGCAATCTCTGCCGGGTCAGGGTCTCGAGAAACCATGCCGACGTCCACCATACCGGCGATGGCATCGGCAACTCCTTTTCCCGCGCCACCTGCCGAAACATCAATTTTGACCTTGGGGTTCAGTTTTTGAAATGCCTCAGCCCATGCCACTGCTGTAGGGTAGATTGCCCAGGCACCGGAAAGTGTCACCGTGCCGCTTTTGACCCCTTTATCCTCAGCAAAGCCTGGACTGAAACTGACTCCAATAACGCTCACGAGCAGAATCAAACAAAAAAGTCTCTTCATCTCTCGCTCCTCCTTCTGTTATTGTTTATATAAAAAGTTTTCCATGAATCCACGCTCACAAAGGTCACACAGCCTTACACTCTTATAAGAGTGTAATCAGAGTATTCTGTTTCCTTTCTCTTGTCAAGAGAAATTTTGACTTTTTCCTAGAAATAGAATTAAATAAAGCAATTTTTGAGCAGAAAGTCTATGCCTTACGAAGAAAATTTCTTCTTTTTGAGTGAAATCATAGGGAAACCAGTATTCACTCCCACGGGGAGGAAGATGGGAAAACTCTTTGATCTGGTAACAGAGAGGAGTGAAATCTATCCCGCAGTGCTGGGTGTGATAATTTCCTTTGGCTTGAAGAGAAAGAATGAACGCCAGTTCCTTCCTCTCAGTCAGGTAAATGAAAATATGGCCCTGCGAGAAGAGTTGCTGGATAAGCAGATCGTTGATACCCACGGTGCCAAGGTAGAGAGAGTCAATGATCTTCACCTCCTGATATCCAACCACCAGGTCCGTTTAGCCCACGTGGACGTTGGCCTGCGGGGGCTTATGAGGAGAGTAGGATGGGAACGGATGATTGACCGGGCGTTCGACTGGCTTTTCGCATACAAGCTTCCCAACCGGTTTATCTCCTGGAAATTTGTTCATACCCTTTCCACCCACCCGAATTTCGTGCGCTTAAATATATCTCAAACGAAGCTTTCACAGCTCCACCCTGCTGACCTTGCGGATATTATGGAAGACCTGAGCATTCATGACCGGGTAGCCATCTTTAACTCCCTGGATGTTGAAACAGCAGCCGAGGCACTTGAGGAAACCGACCCCAAGATCCAGAAGTCTCTCATTGAAACAGTGAGTCCTGAAAAAGCTTCAGACATCCTGGATGAGATGTCGCCAACTGAAGCGGCTGACCTGTTGAACGATCTTTCCCCGGAAAATGCTGACAGGATTCTGGAAGGCATGGAGCAGGAAAAAGCAAATGATGTAAAGGAGCTGTTAACCTATAATGAAGAAACCGCTGGTGGACTCATGACCACTTCTTACCTTGCGATCTCTCCTGAAACCACGGTGGATGAAACCCTGACTATGTTGCATACCCAGGGCTCTTCACTGGATATTGTCTACTATGTCTATGTAATAGATAGGGACGAAACTCTTCAGGGCGTGGTAAGTATCAAGGAACTCCTCCGGGCGAAGCCTGAAAACCTTGTTAAGGAGATTTATGAGACCCGGCTCATTTGCGCTAAAGTGGATGATAATGCAAATGATCTGGCAGAAATCTTTGCCAAATACGGTATCAGGGCTATACCGGTATTGGATGAGAGCAACCATCTCCAAGGTGTAATCCGGTTCAAGACCATCCTGGAAATTCTTGCACCTGAACTGGGCAAGTAGAAAAACATACTTAGGAAAAGGCCATGTCTGATCAAGTTCTTACGCCTGAAACCCTTGAGCCTGCTCCCCGGAGGCAGGGAATCGCAAAAAAAATGATCCTGTTTTTTGCCCTGATGGGACCAGGAATAATAACCTCCATGGTTGATAATGATGCCGGCGGTATTACCACCTACTCCTTAGCCGGCGCTGAGTACGGGAAAGCCCTCCTCTGGTCCCTCATTCCCATAACGCTTGCTCTCATTGTCGTGCAGGAGATGTGTGCACGGATGGGTGTGGTAACCGGAAAAGGTCTCTCTGACCTTATCAGAGAACGGTTTGGAGCCAGGATTACCTTCTACCTCATGATCGTGCTTGTCCTGACCAATCTTGTCTGGTGGTTGGTAGTGAAAGGAACATATAAATCAGTGGAAAAGGTTTTTTTGGGAGCCTGCTTTTTTTATGCTGCATATATTATATGTGGTTTCATTATCAAACCAGACTGGGGTGATGTGGCCCGTCAACTCGTAACCCCCACCTTCAGTATGGACGCCAGGTTCCTCACCATGCTGATAGCAGTTGTAGGAACAACCATTGCCCCGTGGATGCAGTTCTATCTTCAGTCGTCTATCGTTGATAAGGGTCTGAAGGTCGGCGACTATCGTTATGCCCGTTTTGATGTAATCCAGGGGTCAATCATTGTTAATGTGGTAGCCTTCTTCATCATCGTGGTGTGTGCAGCAACTCTCTTCAGGGATGGTATCAGGATAGAAACTGCCAAGGATGCTGCCCTTTCGCTCTATCCTCTGGCTGGCAAATACTGTTCCTGGTTGTTTGCCTTCGGGCTCCTGAATGCCTCTCTCTTTGCTGCCTCCATCCTTCCTTTGTCAACAGCCTATTTTGTGTGCGAAGGTCTGGGCTGGGAGGCAAGCATTGACAGGAAATTCATTGAAGCACCTCAATTTTACGCAGTATATTCTCTGATGATCTTAATCGGTGCCGGGACAATTCTCCTTCCTAACTTCCCCCTGATCAAGATTATGCTTTTCTCCCAGGTCCTTAACGGGATTGTGCTTCCCGTCATACTCATCTTTATGCTGATCCTGATTAACGACAAGAAATTGATGGGGCACTATACCAATGGTCCGATCTTCAACGCTATCGCCTGGTCTACCACGGCAATTATGATCGTCCTCAGTATTTTTCTTGCAGTATCTCCCTTGAAACTCTGAGACGAGAAAGATGTCGCTCTCGAACCGCTAAGCACGTTTCTGATTCAACAATGTACCCTGTGCCACCTTCAGCCTGGCGAAATAAAATTCCCGTTCCTCTTTGGAAACCGTTCCCTTTTCAACCAATCGCTTCTCTATATCCTGCCATTGTTCAAGTTCTTCAGGACTTATCTTCTCTCCCTCATCGGGCATGGGCAATCCTTTAGCGCAATACGGACACTGTTCCATTGTTTATTTTCCTCCTCATGTATTCTTATATAAAACATGCAAAAACAAAACAAGATATTTTTCTATCCACATCCTCTGTGAATTGGTTGTGGAAAACTCAGAATTCATGCTGCGGCAAAATGCGAAATGAGCGCACCTGGAGCATATTGATCATTTTTTGATCACCGGGAATCGTTCAGTATTTCAGGTGGTTATTCCATGAGGCTATAAAATATGTATTGACATTCACTCTGCGATATACTATGGTTAATCATCCCCAGACGGGGAATTTTTTTACCTGGGCATTGCAAGAGATCGAGTTGCCTGCTCGATGATTTGAAGACAACCCGATCTTTTTTTTATGGATGAAAGACTCGTGAAACTAGAGGGAAAAGATAAAAGAAGGGGGGTAGAAAATTGATAGTGAGAAAGGAGTTGATGTCCTATGATCTGTGACACCATGAAGCCCGGGACAGAATGTGTCTTCATGAAGAAGAGCGGCTGTTCCTATAACGGAGGTAACTGTTATTCCATCGTTGAGAATTGCAATGGCTGCGAAAGGATACAAGAGTATCCCCAAGGCAAATTTTGCAAGGCTTTTGCGGAACCCAAGACGAAGTGGCTCTCGAATCCCTGCAATATGGCAACCCATGTAAAGAGAGAAATCAAGTCTGAAAGCCAGAAATCAATTGACCCCCTTAAACTCTCCAAGAAGAGGGCAGCGGGTAAAATATAACCAAATACCGCAAGGAGGGCACGTGTATACCTGCCCGTTTCAAACAGCAAAATCAGCTCCCTTTCTTTTATCTAACAGTTTGCTGAAAAAGCAACTTTTGTAAGGCTGATCAAAAATGTCCAGATGCAAGGCTCCAGAAATCCTGAGGAGTGAAGCGTACTTGGACGTACGCTGCAACGACGAAGGACGAGGGAAACGACGCAGATGGGCGTTTTTCATCAGCCTGTTAAAGACTCTTGACCTTAGGAAAACTATTCTGATAAAGTGATGACAAATATATCACTTTCTTTCTCTAAAGCATAAGGGGGGGCAGCAATGTTAGAAAGAAGAACGTGTAAACGCTTTGTAATCCCGGGTGCAACTATTGCCTACAAGTTGCATGGCTTTTTTAAAAAACAGCTGCCATTTACAGACAAGCTTT
>JAPLJA010000053.1 GCA_026388815.1 Pseudomonadota bacterium | reverse complement strand
AAGTTTCCCCCAAGGTCTTTCAACGTCACTCCGCGATAAACAACCTTCCCTTTCCCGACTTTACCCTCTAACTCTTTTCCCTGCTCCCAGGTAAGCTGATAGGTACCTTCGGCCTCAACCTTATCATCGCGGATTTTCTTTTTTTCCTGTGCAGGTTCAGGGTTAGTAGGCCTTCCGTTGGCGAGCCGAAGCCTGCCCTCGGCAACCAGAGGCGATGCCTCTCTGATGCTCAGGTGGAATGCGAGATCGATCTCTCCCTGAGAAAGAAAAGGATGGAGCGTGTGTAATGCCTGATTAATAGATGTTACCTGCACCTTATTCCAGGAGATATTTACTTCCCCACCTTTTTCCCTGGGCGTAATCAACCCCTCAATTTTCAGCGGTTCGGATTCAATCCCCTTAAGCCTGCCTGAAAAAGAAAAAGGAATAGATGAAGAGAGAGAAAGCTGAGAAGCTGAGAGGTCAATTTCTTCAAGCTGGAGAACCGGCGGCATCAGGCGTGAACCTTCCGGATTAATGAGAACGAGATCCCCCTGTTCGATTTTAAGACGTTCAATTGTCAGGCCCATTTTCCCTGTCTTCTCGCCAGAGGGTTCTTTCTCTTCACCGGCCTCCCCTTTAAGCACTGCCGGGAGCGCAGCTATGCCCTCGACCTTGCCGATGATAAAGAACTGGGGCCTGATCAGACTGACCTGATCCATCACCATCTTGCCGAAGAGGAGCGGGAAAAGCCTCGGCCGTAAAAATGCCTGTTCACACTGGAATGAACTTACCCCACCCTTTCCTCCTTTCTGAACTTTGATACCGCCCAGTTCAATCCCCCTGAAGAGACTGAAATCAAAATGATCAATTGAAATGGTACCCTTAAGCTTCTTCTCCAAGACAGGGAGTATCAGTGCCTTTATCCTCTCCTGGGTGAAATATGCTTTCAGATAAAATAGTCCAGCTATACAGAGAATAAAAAAGGCAAGGAGCACGCTCAAAATGATCTTCCCTTTTTTCATTTATTTTGTCCTTTCTCCTGTAAGATTTTCCTTACCGCTCTCATATTCCTCAGGTCATTCTTAAGCCCTGTCCAGGGCGTCTCCATAATAAAGGGAAGATGCGAAAGTAAAGGATGGCGGAGGATCGCCCTGAAACCATCTGTTCCGATAAAGCCTTTCCCGATATTCTCATGCCTGTCCACCCTGGAGTTGAAAAGCGTACGGGAGTCATTCAGGTGTATGAGGTGAAGCCGCTCTAATCCAATCAGCCTATCGAACTCGTCCAGCGCTTCATCAACACGTCTTTTCTGCGAAAGATCATAGCCCGCTGCAAAGGCATGCGCTGTGTCCAGGCAGACACCCAGGCGGTTCTGCCTTTTGAACTGTCGCATGATCACTGCCAGATCTGAAAAACGGTGGCACATCTCTGAACCCTGCCCTGCAGTATTTTCTAAAAGGAGCTTAACCCCATTATTGACCGTGCGGAGTGCCTTATCAATCCCCTCTATTACTTTATCAAAGGCTTCTTTAATACTCAACCCACCTCTTCTCCCCGGATGCATAACGACACAGGCCGCACTCAACATTTCAGCCCTTCTCAAATCTTCCTGTAAAGATTCTACCGACCTTTCATAGAGGTCAGTATCTCCTGCTGCGAGGTTGGGCAGGTACGGCAGATGAACGATGAGGGGAGAAATCCCTGAGCGATGCAATTCGTTCCGGAACGCCCG
>JAPLJA010000295.1 GCA_026388815.1 Pseudomonadota bacterium | reverse complement strand
GTTGATTCCAACGCCCTCCACCGGCCGAAGAGATTTTTCGGCGCTGCCCGCAATATCGAAGAAGGGGGGAGCTTGACCATCATTGCTACCGCGCTGATTGACACCGGCAGCAGAATGGATGAGGTCATCTTTGAAGAATTTAAAGGGACTGGTAATTTGGAGCTCTATCTGGACCGGAAGCTTTCTGACAGGAGGGTTTTCCCGTCCATTGACATCAACCGTTCCGGCACCAGGAAAGAGGAACTCCTGATACGGAAGGAAGATCTGAACCGAATATGGATTTTGCGGAAGGTACTCCAGCCGCAGAATTCCATAGATGCTATGGAGTTTCTTATTGAAAAGGTACAGGGTACGACGAGCAATGCCGATTTCTTAGACTCGATGAGCAGGTGAAAAGGAGGAAGGCAGAAAGATGAAAAAAGGAATTCATCCAAACTATGAAGAAACAACCATTACCTGTGTATGCGGCAATGTCATCCACACAAAATCCACCAGGAAGGACGTCAAAGTTGAGATTTGCTCCAACTGTCACGGGTTTTTTACCGGGAAACAGAGGCTTGTGGATACAGCAGGCCGGGTAGAAAAATTTAATAGAAAATACGGAAACCGGAGAAGACAGGGTGAAGCCAATGAAGGAGATAAGACAACTCAACGCACCAAATAACCGTATCTTTTTAATGTCATCCCGAAGCACTGCACCGGGGGGAGTGTTCTTCCGGAAATTTTCATCCATTACTTCCCCGCTTTAGCTCCCTTCCATACCAGTCGTATCCGTTTTTCTCGCCACCCCTAAAAAAGAAGAGGATATATGTTCCAAAAGTTAGAAACTATTGAAGAAAAACTTGAAACCATCGAACGGCAGTTAGCTGATCCTTCTGTGATAGCCGATCAGGAAAAATACCTGCGGCAGGTGAGGGAGCGTGCTGAGATCTCTGGTCTGGTAGAGATTTACCGGCGGTACAAGAAAGTACGCAAGCAGATTGAGGACAACAATGAGCTCCTGGACGGGGGTGACGAGGACATAAAAGAGCTGGCAAAGGGGGAAATGCCTGATTTGAAAGAAGAGCTGGAATCACTGGAGAAGAAACTCAAGCTTCTCCTGCTGCCGAGGGACCCCCGTGATGAGAAGAATGTCCTCCTGGAAATCCGCGCAGGAACAGGGGGGGAAGAGGCATCTCTCTTTGCTGCTGACCTCTTTAGGATGTACGCCCGATACGCAGAAAACAATCGGTGGAAAGTGGAGATAATGAGCCAGAGCCCGACAGGCCTGGGAGGTTTTAAAGAGGTCATTGCGCTCATTGCAGGAAAGGGTGTTTACAGCCGTCTTAAATATGAAGGCGGGGTTCACCGGGTTCAGAGAGTACCTGCTACCGAGTCACAGGGAAGGGTTCACACCTCTGCGGTAACCGTTTTTACCGGAGGCTGAAGACGTTGAGGTGGAGATCAAACCTGACGAACTCAGAATTGATGTTTACCGGTCTTCCGGCCCGGGGGGGCAGAGTGTCAACACGACAGATTCTGCGGTACGGGTAACCCATATCCCGAGCGGACTGGTCGTAACCTGCCAGGATGAGAAATCGCAGCATAAAAATAAGGCAAAGGCTTTAAAGATACTCCGGTCACGGCTGTTAGATCAGGCAATCCAGGAACAACAGGAGGAGATAGCGAAGACCAGGAAGAACATGGTCGGTTCAGGGGACCGCAGCGAAAGGATCCGCACTTATAACTACCCGCAAAACCGTGTCAGTGACCATCGGATTGGTCTCACCCTGCACCGGCTTGAACAGGTCATGGAGGGGGCGGTTGATGAAATATTTGATGCCCTCAGCACACATTTCCAGACCGAGGCACTCAAAGAGGGATGGAGTAATTCTGTTGAAAAGATCTCCTGAAATTTTTCTTCCTTCCGTTGTCAAGGTGCAGGAAGCGGTACTCCATGCTTCTTCCCTCCTTGACGAAAAAGGATTCTCTGAGCCAAGACTCGATGCTGAAGTCTTGCTTGCTCACCTCTTGAAGGTCAGGAAGGTTGACCTGTACCTTGACCATCTGAGGCCGCTCTGCGAAAAAGAGGCGGCAGCATATGAATCGCTTATTCAACGGAGGTTGGAAGGGGAATCAGTAGCGCATATTACAGGAGAAAAAGAGTTCTGGTCCTTACCCTTTACCGTCAACAACAGTTGTTTAATACCCAGACCGGAAACAGAGATCCTGGTGGAAAAGGCACTTGAGATTTGCCGCACAGGGGATAGAGCACGTTCCTCCCCCTACAGGATACTCGATCTCGGGACAGGGTGCGGGGCCATTGCTGTCTGCCTTGCCCGGGAAATTCCCAATGCCCGCATAATAGCAACTGACATCTCCCGCGATGCCTTAGCCGTTGCAAGGGAAAATGTGAAAAAACACGGTGTCTCAGATAAAATCCAGTTGGGGGAAGGAGATCTTTTTGACCCGGTTAGGAAGAAGAAGGGTTACTTTGATCTCATCGTTTCTAATCCCCCCTATGTAGCAGAGAAGGATTCGGGGACGCTCCAGAGAGAGGTAAGGGAGTATGAGCCATACACCGCTTTATATGGTGGAAACGATGGTCTTGCCTTTTACCGCTCGATTATCCCGGAGTCTTTTCATTTCCTTAAAGAAGAGGGTTCCATAGCTCTTGAAATTGGCTATGGTGAAGTTGACCGGATAATTGAGATTATTTCAAATGTTGGGGGGTTTGAAGATATAACGGTACGGTCAGATCTTTCTGGTATACCCCGGGTCGTAAGTGCAAAAAGAAAAGGATTGCAGTAGGTGTCATGGATACAATTGTTATAAGAGGCGGGAAAAAACTGGAAGGAGAAGTAAAGATCAGCGGGGCAAAAAATGCAGTTCTCCCGGTCCTTGCCGCTACCCTCCTGACCGGCGGGTGGAATACCATTTCCAATGTGCCGAAACTGGGAGACATCAGGACGATCCTCAAACTCCTCACTGAGCTGGGTGTGGACGTGAGCGAGGGTCAGAAATCGCTCAGGGTGAATACCGAGAACCTGAAGGACTCTGAAGCTCCCTATGATCTGGTAAAGACCATGAGAGCATCTGTCCTGGTGCTGGGTCCGCTCGTAGCGAGACTGAAGAGGGCAAAGGTCTCTCTCCCCGGCGGATGTGCCAT
>JAPLJA010000249.1 GCA_026388815.1 Pseudomonadota bacterium | reverse complement strand
GAACTCTGGATCAAACGACATTATCACAAATGCTGAGAGTTTATCGTTCTTCATTTCCACCTCTTATTTAAATGGGCATGCCGCCTAACTCGTTCATATTCGAACAAGTTCGTTTATACTCCCAAATTGGCGGGATAGACGAAGTATTTCGTCTATACCATCTCTGGCTGAAAGCATAAGATCAGTTTTATCTTTTGTAGATTGCTTTTTAAGTCTCTAATATCACAACTAACTGAATTGTCCAGTGATTTCTGCGGTCTTAAGTTTCTTGATCGCTTCTTCAACAAAAAAGCGATGTTACCACTTACTACTTAAACAGTGGCCTATAGTAGATGAGCTCCTGGCCGGGTACGATCAGATTCGGGTCGTCTATCTTGTTCCACTCTTTGAGGGAGGAAAGTGACACATTGAGACTTTCGGCAATCTGGGAAAGGTTCTCACCTTGCTTTACTATGTACACCGCCTTTTCTGCACGCTGGTATTCTTTCAGCTTTGCCTCAAACAGCTCGGGGAATTTTTCTCCTGAACCTTTGGGAACACGGATGGTATATTCGCCCTGCGGGAGGTAATAGCCTTTGAATTCCGGGTTGAGTTCCTTGATCTTCCGGTAATAGGTATTCGCCGCCTCGGACCGGGGAGAATTACTTTCACCATATCAAACTCATGGGGCTGATAATAATCTTCCATCTTCAATTTAAAGCCATACGCCTCCGGACTGGCAAGGATGGTTTTGATCGCCAGTATCCGGAAGATATACCTTTCAGTCTCCTGGGGAAGGGAAAGGTAATAGAAATTATTTATTCTCTGTTCCTCAATCTCTTTTCTGATTCTTTCTTCTCCGCAATTATAGGCGGCAATGGCAAGAGTCCAGTTTCCAAACATGTTGTATAAGTCTTTCAGGTAGGCAAGGGCAGCCTCTGTTGACTTGGTGAAGGAAAACCTTTCATCTATCCCTTCCTGCTTCTTTAAGCCGTACCTCTCACCGGTAGGCTGGATGAACTGCCAGTGACCGCATGCCCCCTTGGAGGAGAAGGACTGGGTGAGAAGTCCGCTCTCTGCCACTAATACATATTTCAGGTCCTGAGGCATCCCTTTCTCTTTCAGGATGTTTTCAAGTTCCGGGAAATACTTTCCCGTTCTCTTCAGCCAGAGGATGATCTGCGCCTCGTCACCCAGGACAATGAAAAATTCTCTCTCCATCCTCTCCCGGATTGAGCTGTCTTCGAGAGGAACCTTCTCTCCGCACAAATCCATTTCCTTGGGTATAGGGTAGGAGGTGAGAGGAAGGCGGGTACTCTGTGCAAAAACAGGGGCTAGAAACAAAGCAATCGAAGCAAGCATCGCAAAAAAAGTGATGGATAGAAGCCAAAAACCCCTTTTAAAAAATATAAAATGTTTGTAAAGTAGCTGCACGATTAATCTCTTTATCTCTTGAAATGGATAGAAGAATTTACCGGCCGGTTGATTTCATCAGCCTCTTTTTCATCCTCTTTCTCATGTACCTTACCCTGCTCTTTCACCTTCAGATACCTGACTGGACTATCCTTGTCAGAGAATACCTCTTGCTCCTTTCAATCCTCGTTCTTGCTCTCTTTGCAGCCGGCAGGTCTTCTCATAAATTCTTCGATATGCTTCACTCCTTTTATCCGGTGATCTTTGTTGCCATCATCTTCAACAGCCTGAGCCGCCTGATTCTTTACGTCAATCCCCATCCTGTTGACCCTCTCCTGATCAGGATTGATTACTTCCTCTTTGGCAACCATCCTACCCTGGTCCTGGAAAAGATAGCCTTCCCCCTTCTCACGGAGTTTTCTTATTTTGCTTACACCTCTTACTATTTTCTCCCTACGCTCCTTGCTGTCCTCTGGTACCTTGAAAAGGACTGGGAAGGGTTTGACCGCTACGTGACTACCATCTGCTTTACCTATTACCTCTCCTATCTGGGATATATCTTCTTCCCTGCCGTGGGACCGAGATTTACCCTTGCTCACGTACAGACTATGGAGCTCAAAGGCGTATTCTTCGCAGAGGGCATCAGGGATACGCTGAACTTCCTCGAAGAACTGAAGTACGATGCCTTTCCCAGCGGCCACACGGCTGTGATACTCATAACACTCTTTTTCTCTTTAAAGTACAGCAAAAAAACTTTTTTCTTCTTCTTAATCCCGGTTCTCGGCCTGATTTTCTCGACCGTTTACTGCCGCTATCACTATGTCATTGACGTTCTGGCCGGGATCGCCCTTGCCGGTATCTGTCTCTATCTGGGCCCGAAAATCCATGTCGCTATCAAGAGAGGGATTAAAGAATTTCTTCAAAACTGAGCATGTGTTCTGAGTGCGTACCAAGATTTTTTCGTTAATCCGCCGACGGCGGACCGCAGGCGGAGAGTTTCGAATTTGCCCTGTAGGGGCAGACCTCTGTGTCTGCCCATTTAGAATTGTCGAAAAAATGTTGAGCAACGAAGGACACCATGTTCAGTGGAGGGGCGGGTTTAAAACCCGCCCTTACAGAATTTTCGGACAAATACTGTTGAGCAACGAGGAACCCTATACAATCCTCTTTTCATAAATCCGGTATCGCTTGGTGACCTTCGCTCCTATCTGTTCAAGAAAGTTGCGCATAGGAATGTTCTCCTCTAATATCCAGGAAAGTTCTGCCTTTTTCAACCCCATGTCTCTTGCCGCTTTCCATGATTCAAGGCAGAGCAGTGCATCTACTCCCTTTCTCCGGTATACGCTTTTAATGCCCAGGGTCATGCACCGGAGCCCTGTTATCTCCTTCGAGTATTGAAAGAAATGGAAGATACCCAGGAGGCCCAGCCTGCCGTTCAGCTTCTTCAAAACCTTGTTATAGTTGGGAAGGTTCATGGCAAAGCCCACCGGCTCACCTTTATACTCAACAATCTGGGTTAAGCCCGGGACTGCTAAGGGCTTCAGCCTCTTTCCCATCCAGAGCATCTCCTCCCTGGTCATGGGGACAAACCCCCAGTTCTCTCTCCAGGCTGCATTGTAGATATCCTGAATGATATCGCTCTCCTTCAAAAAGTTTCTGATATTTAACGGCCTGACTGTGAACCCCTTTTTCTTAACCAGCTCTGCTATCCTGACCCACCTGTCCGGCGCGTCCTCCATGACATCCACTTCATAGGCGAGCAGATCCTGTGCCTTCTTAAAACCATACTTCTCGGCAAAGAGAGGATAATACTCCGGGTTGTAAGGCATCATAAAATTTGGTTCATATTCAAACCCTTCTACCAGGAATGCGCACTGCTCGTTGGTTGACGGGTTCATAGGACCCAGTATTAGCTCCATACCCTTTTCCTTGAGCCATTCCACTGCCCGGTCGTACAGGACTCTGGCAGTCTCATAATCGGGGATCACTTCAAAGAACCCGAAGTGTCCAGCCTTTACATTCTGCGCACGGATAAAGTTTCTGTCTACGATGGCAGCAATCCTGCCGACGGTAAGATAACCCCTCTTGGCGAGGAAGAGCTTGGTCTCGGCATGTTCAAAGAAGGGGTTGGATGAGGAGAGGACTTTGATCTGTTCCCTGATCAGGGGAGGGACCCACTGCGGTATACCCCGGTAGACCTTCCAGGGAAAGCGGACAAATCTTCTCAGGGTATATTCATTTGTCACAACCTCAATTGTTAAATTTTTCATGAAAACAGGGCGGATCAGATGAAGTGAAGCTTCCGGCCGATTTTCCTGAACACGTCTAATACCTTATCAAGCTGTTCATCCGTATGGGTTGCCATGTAGCTTGTCCGGATAAGAGCCTTTCCCTGAGGAACACCCGGACTTACCACCGCGTTAGCAAATATCCCAGCTTCATGGAGCAGTTTCCATGCCTGGAAAACCTTTTCATTTTCTCCCAGGATAATGGGAATGATCGGGCTCTCACTCGGACCGACGTTGTAGCCCATCTCTTTAAAGCCATTGAGCATCTTCCGGGTATTTTTCCAGAGTCTTTCCCTCCTCTCCGGCTCTTCATTGATGATATCCAGAGCAATACTTACCGAGGCGACAGAGGCTGCCGGAAGGCTTGCGCTGAAGATGAGTGCCCGGGCGTGGTGCTTGATATAGTCAATAATTACTGCCCTTCCCGCAATAAATCCCCCGATCGAGGCAAGGGATTTGCTGTAGGTTCCCATAATCAGATCAACTTCATTCTCCAGGTCAAAGTGTTCTACCGTTCCCCTTCCGGTTTTCCCCAGGACGCCTACACCATGGGCATCATCAACCATGACCCCCGCTTTGTATTTAGCAGCTACCTTCACCAGTTCAGGGAGCGGTGCGATATCACCTTCCATGCTGAAGACTCCATCAACCACAACCAGCTTCCTCCGGTTGCCGGAATCCTTCATCATCCTTTCCAGGCTGTTCAAGTCATTGTGACGGAACTTCTTAATCTCGCCAAAGGAGAGCCGGCAGCCATCGATGATGCTTGCGTGATCGTACTTGTCAATAAACCCCACATCATCCTTCCCGATCAGGGCAGACAAGGTACCCAGGTTCGTCTGAAATCCCGTGGAAAAAACCAGAGCGGCTTCCTGCCGGAAAAAGGCGGCGAGCTTGGTTTCAAGCTCCTCATGGAGGTTCAGATTACCGTTCAGGAACCTGGACCCTGCACACCCTGTTCCGTATTTTTTAATGGCTTTGATAGCGGCCTCTTTTACCCTCGGGTGATTGGTCAAGCCGAGGTAATTGTTGGAGCCGATCATGATCATCTTCTTGCCGCCCACAACGATTACCGGTTCCTGGGCCGACTCAATGACCCGGAAATAGGGGTAGAGGCCTGCTTTTTTCAGTTCATTTGCAGCTACAAACTTCTCACATTTTTCAAAGATGTCCATAGCCGATCCTCATCTATAACCAATGTTCATTTTCATACCACCTGATGGTTTCATCGATACCCCGTGCCAGTGAATGTGCTGCGGTAAAACCCAGCTCTTCCTTCGCCTTTGATACATCACACACCCAGGATGGTTGGCTGATCTCTTTCAGTTTCTCCGAGTTGAGCAGTGCGGGACGGTTGGTCACCTTTCCCCACGTATCAAAGACTAAACCCAAGGGTCCGATCAGGGAATGCGGGATTTTGAGCCTGAGCAGTTTCTTTCCCAGGATCGACGAGACTATGTCGTCAACCTCATCCCACGAGTAGACATGCTCATCAGCAATGAAATAAATCTGCCCCTTCTTACCCTTCTCCCCTGCCAGGAGGATACCTTCTATCAGATCAAGCACATAACATAAACTGAGCTGACTTGTCACTCCGGGTCGAGCCGATATCCCCTTTTTTGCCCATTTAAAATAATGATAGATATCCCTGTCTCTCGGTCCATAGACTGCAGCCGGACGGACAATCACCGCCGGGATGCGGTCCTGGAAATGTAAAACTTCCTTTTCTCCCTTTAGCTTGCTCCTGCCATAGTGAGTGATGGGGCGGCACTCATCTTCCTCGGTTACAGGCCTTCCCTCAGCACTTGGCCCGGCAGCAGCCAGGCTGCTGATATATACGAACCCTCTCAGTGCACGATTGGCATCGGTTACAGCCTCCAGAAGATTCCTGGTCCCGACCTGATTTATCCGGTAGTAATCCTCTGCATCCAGGGCGAATTTGAGAGCAGCAGCATGGTAGATGAAGTCTACCCCCTGCACAACAGACAAGAGGGATTTTTTATCCCTGATATCCCCTTTTGCCAGGCCAACCGCACAGTTCCTGAGATTGCTGAGCTCGCTTCCCTCCCTCACCAGAGCGATGACATCGTCTCCACGCTTCAGATGCCTCTCTACGAGGTAACTCCCGATGAAACCATTTGCTCCGGTGACCAGTACCTTCATCCAGGTTCACAGAAAAAACATCCAAAAACTCGATATCTGCGCCCTATTAATAAATCATATTCTTATAAAAATCAAACTATTTCATCAATAAAAAACAGGGGTGCCTCAGGGCTTTTCTATCCGCAGAACTCCTTTACCGCCTCATGAAAAACCTGTATCCCGAAAAGCAGGCTTTCCGTAGAAATCCTCTCATTGTGCCCGTGCATTCTCTCCAGTGCACCGGGTGTAATATCCGTCTGAATCCCGTAGGCAGCCATGCCCATCTCCCGGAAATAGCGGGAGTCAGAGGCCCCGGTTGACATATACGGCACCAGCTCTGCCTGAGGGTCATATTTTTTCATCGCCCGGCTCAAAAGATGGTACAGCTCATGATCAAGCGGAGACGCTGAAGGGACAGAGGAGTCAATAATTTCAATTTCCAGCCCCTCAATGCCACCGGCACAACCTTTAATGGTGCGCAGGATGTCTTCAGGCCTGTTGCCGGGCAGCATGCGGCAGTCAATCTCGCAGTAACATTCACTGGGGATCACATTGCTTTTGCTCCCCCCTTTCACCACGGTTGGGACAAAGGTATTATGGAGGAGCGCGCTCAGGAGATTGCGGAAGTTTTCTCCCGGTATCTTCTCGAGGACCCTGTCATGATCGTCAGGAGAAAGCAGCAGGAGAAACTCAGCAGGATCCATGATCACCTGTTCTGGAGCGATTCTCCGTACAAGTCTTTCTACCACCTCTGATACCTGCAACGGAGGGCGAAAACGGGAGATGTTTTCAATGACCTGTGCCATCTGGACAACGCAGTTATGCCCGTGCGGAATTGAGGCATGACCGGGGACGCCCTTAAATTTAAGCCGTAACCAGCATACTCCCTTCTCTGCTGTCTGACAGAAATAAAGCTTTCCCTTCCGGGTAGTAAGCCCGGGCCCTCCACCTTCGTTAATCACCGCCCCTCCCCTGAACAGATCAGGATGGTTCCTGATCATCCACTCAATTCCCCACTTGCCGCCTGCCTCTTCATCAGCAGTTGCAAGGAGGACTACATCTCTCTTAGGCTTAAATCCCTGCCGTTTGAGGATGATGAGAGCCATGAGTTCCATGACGCCAAGGGATTTGCAGTCGAGGGAACCTCTCCCCCAGATCTCCCCATCCTGAATGAGCCCGGAAAAAGGCGGGTACTGCCACTTGTCTTCTTCCACGGGCACTACATCAATATGGTGAAGCAGGTAGAGAGGCAGCATGCGCTCAGTCCCCTTCAATCCTGAAACCAGATTCCCCCTGCCAGTCACAGACTCTGTGATCTCTACCTCAAACCCTTCCTTCAAGAGAACACTCCTGAGAAAAAAGGCACCGCTCAGTTCATTTCCCGGCGGATTCACGGTATTAACCTGTATGTAGCGACTCAAAAGTGCAGACGCCTCAAGCTTTACCTGTTCCCAGTCTACGATGTGATCAGACACACCCTTCCTCCATAAAACGTTTGGCCCGTCTTCGGGTAAATAATGACCCCTTCGAGCCTGAGGAGTCTTGCCTTCATCCCGATTCCACCCGGGCCGGAAAATCCTCCCATTTCTCCGTCGCCCCGTATCACCCGGTGGCAGGGAATGAAGAGGGGAAGAGGATTGCGGCCCAGTGCAGACCCTACTGCCCGGTAAGCTCCAGGCGTTCCGATCGCTTCAGCAATCTCGCCATAGGTCTTAACCGCTCCGTAGGGAATTATCCTGGCAACACCATAAACACGGTCCTGAAAAGGAGAAAAGTCTGACCTGTCTATGGGCAGATCAAAGGAAACCTTTTTCCCCTGAAAATAATCTCTGACCATTTTTTGAGCCTCGTTGAGGATGCCCTTCGTTTCACGACTCGGGCCGGAGACTAAAGAAGTCACCTGCCCCTTTGATATACAGGGCAGGATAAACCGTTTCAGCCCTTTCTCCCCGGCAGCCACCCCGCACCAGCCGAAGGCAGTGGGGAAAACCGAGCAGTAGACATCCATACCCTTCATCTGCCTTTACCTTTCATAATATCAAGAAGAGAAAAGAGCTCTGAACATTTCAGAAAAAAGGATGAAGCAAAGAACACCACAAGCCCGATGGTTATGCTCCCGAAGATCCAGAAAGATTTCTCGATAACCATTCCCGAGTGTTCCCAGTTGCCTTTCGGGCAGACGAGATAGACGACAAGGCCCATAATGGCTGAAGAGACCAGAATTTTTAATCCTGATGCTACGATTTTCTTCATGCCGATCCTCCCGAACCTCCTCCTCAAAATGTACACGAGGGCAATAAGGTTGAACGAGGCGGCTATGGAAGTGGCAAGGGCGAGCCCGCCATGTTTGAGTGGCCCCATCAGGATCAGGCTGGCAATAATATTGATAACAACCGCAAAGATTGCAATCTTGACGGGGGTTTTTGTATCCTGGAGCGAATAGAAGGTCGAAACCACAATCCTGACCCCGGCAAAGGCCCAGAGCCCCAGCGTATAGCATAAAAGGGCCTGAGCAGTCATCAGGGTATCCTGATAACTGAACTCTCCTCTCTGAAACAGTAGGCTTAAGATCTGTACCCTCAGTACGATCAACCCTACCATGCAGGGAAACGTGATAAAGAGCATGAGCCGTAAGGCATAGGAGAGGGTGCTCATGAGACCCTCATAATCCTTTTTGGTTACCTGAGAAGACATGAAGGGCAGCACCACATCCCCCAGGGCAATACCAAACACACCGAGAGGGAATTCCACCATCCGGTCGGCATAATAGAGATAGGAGATGCTCCCCACAGGAAGGAGGGAGGCCAGGAAGGTAGCAATAAAGATATTGATCTGATACACCGTGGCCCCGAAGGCAGTAGGCAGCATGAGCATACCAATCTTTTTTAATGCAGGGTGAGAAAAATGAAAGTCGAAACCGAAGCTCAACCCTTTGTTCTTCAGGAAGGGAATCTGGAAAAGGACCTGGAGTATCCCCCCCGCGATCACCCCTAAGGCCAGAGCAACAATAGGCGGGGTAAAGTAAGAGGAGAAGGCAACCACCGCTACAATCATGGAGATGTTTAAAAAGACCGGTGCAAAGGATGGAGCAAAAAAATGTTTGTATGAGTTGAGGATTCCCATGGAAAGGGCAACTAACCCAACAAAGAAGAGGTAGGGGAACATGATCCGGTTCAGGAGGATCGCCAGGTTCAACTTTTCAGGCGAGGCTGCAAATCCGGGTGCAATGAGCCGTATAATCAGGGGAGAAAAGAGGATACCGAGAATGGAAACACCGGCAAGGATGATAAAAAAGAAGGTAAAGGTGATCTTGGCTAAGGTGTTTATCTCCTCTCTGGTCTTCAGGGCGATGTATTCCGTAAAAACCGGAACAATAGATATGACGAGAGAGCCTTCGGCTAAAAATCTTCGTAACATATTGGGGATACGGAACGCCACGAAAAAGGCGTCAGTCATCATTCCGGCACCAAAGGATCTCGCCACCACCATATCCCTCATAAAACCCATGATCCTGCTCAAGAGGGTGGCAAATCCCACTACCGAAGCTGCTTTCGTTATATGTCTTTCTTCAGCACCCATAGTTCTATTTTGGATTTTAGATTTTAGATTTTGGATTTATATTCCGCACTCTACATTCCGCAATTCTTAACAATTTCCTTGCTTTCAAAACATAAATAGTGTACTTTGTTGCCCAATTAACTGAAAGGGAGGTTTACATTTTGGCTACTCACAAATCAGCGATAAAGAGAGATAAGCAGAACAAGAAGCGGCGTATGCGCAATAAGAATTTCAGGTCTCTCATGAAGACAAAAGTAAAAACTGCGCTCACGGCAATAGAAGAAAAAGATGCTGCCAAGGCACAGGCGTTATTGAAGGGAACAATTTCTACCATCTCTAAAATCGCCTCCAAGGGGATCATCCATAAGAATACGGCATCCAGGAAAATCTCCCGGTTAACCAAGCGAGTAAATACCCTGCCTACAGCTTAGCATAAATCCGAAACGTCTCATTTTGAAATTTGGATTTTGAAACTTTGATTTGTTTCGAGATTCGTGTTTCGATATTCGTATTTTTCATTTAATTCCGCATTTGTTCAGCTGCATATCTCAAGGACTAACCGTTCAAGGATAATGCCTTTGGGCAAACGGCTCGACTTCAATGCAAGATCAGTCAACGCCAGGGCGGTAAAGATATTTTTGCATTCACTGAGTGAGAACCGCGAGAGTTGATCCTGGAAGTCATCCAGTTTAAACTTCTGTATCTTAAGGTTTTTCACCAGGTCGTAGGGGTCTTTTCCTTCCTGCATCATCTCTTTTCCCCGGGCTATCAACCTGATCTGACGGCTTATCAAGGAAAGTATGAGCAGGGGCGGCTTCCCGCTATCGATCAGTCTCCAGAGCATCTTGAGCGATTTATCCCTCTCTTTTTTCCCGATGCAATCTATGAGGGTAAAGATTGTCTCCATCCTTGCCTCTGCAACAACCTCTTCAACAGCCTCTGCATCGATCACCCCCTTCTTCTCGCAATAGATTGAAACTTTCCCCAGCTCTGAAGCGATCCGCAGGAGGTCGTTCCCTGCGACCTCGCGTAAGAGCGATATGGCTTCAGGGGTTATATCCTTCTCACATTCCCGGGCAATCTTTCTTATCCATTGAGGCAACTGGGATTCAAAGGGATGGTTAAAACGCACCACCATTCCCCTGTTCTTCAGAAGATCGTAACTTTCTTTTCCAAGTTCCATCTTTTCACCCAGGAAGAGAAGCGTGGTGGAAGCAACCGGACTTTTAAGATAGGAGAGGAACTCCTTCCAGTGTACGGTTTTAAACAGGTGCGCCTCTTTTACTATGATAAACTGGGAAGAGGAAAAGAAAGGAATAGTTCGGGCATCATTCAAAATATCAGCAGGGATGGCCTCACTCGCTGAGTAGTTTGTTACGGTACTATCAGGAGAAGAAGTTAGAACTTTTGCCTTTATCTGCCTGCCCCCACGTTCAAGCAGGTACTGATCATTTCCAAAGAGATAATAGAGAGGATAGAGCTTCCCCTGAGCCAGGCTTCGTTCCAGGTCCTCCGGATCAGACCACTCCTTATCTTTTTTCAAAACTAAAACCCTTCCAGCAGGTTATCATGAATCCTCTCTGCCAGTTCTGCTGCCAGTTTCTTGATGGCATTGTCCTTGTTAAACTCAGTAACAGCAATATCTTGTTGCACCTGGTACTCTTTATTGTTGGTTATATCAGTCGAGGGAACATCTTTCATATCCACCCGGTATTCTTCATTGTGGGTTATATTTTTGTCCCGCCAGAGCACTCTCCCGGTGGCCCTCTCCTCTACAGAAAATTCCAGGGTTACTTTTGCCCGGTACTCCAATGCCCGGTCATTCCGGTTAAACGAGATGGGCTGTTCTTCGAAGGACTTCAACACCCCTTTTATCACCACATCTGCCTTATCCTCAGAGGTAAGGGTAAACTCACGGTTCTCTACAAATTCATTCACCAGGGCATCGGTGAAGATCCGGTCAATACCTGGCTCAAAAGTTTTATTAACAAAATAAGGAATGGCAATGGTCTTTACCTCCCCTAAGGTACCCTTTCCTTTTCCCAGGAAATGGTATCCGCATCCCGATGATACGGCAAGGATAGTCAACAAAATCAGAATTCCGGCACCCCAGGATATCATTCCCGTTCTACAGCTCTGCATTATCCCACCACTAAATTTATCAGTTTACGGGGTACGACCACTGCCTTCTTCAATTCCTTGCCCTGTGTCCATTCTTTTATCCGTTCATCTGAAAGCGCTGTTTCCCGGATCTCTTCATCAGTAGCATCTGCTTCTACCGTGATCCTGCTCCGCAGCTTCCCGTTCACCTGCACAACGATGAGGATAGATTCTTCCTCAAGCATCTGAGGGTCGTAGGAGGGCCAAGGAACATTCAGAACATTTCCTTTTCCACCCAGTATCTGCCAGAGCTCTTCAGCAATATGGGGAACAATAGGAGAGAGCAGGAGGATGACTGTTTCAATTGCCTCCCGAATGACTGATAGGGCAACCGGAGCATCTTTATCGGGTTTGAACAGGTAGAGGTGATTTACCAGTTCCATCACCGCGCTGATGGCAGTATTAAAATGATATCTCTCCTCGACATCATCAGTCACCTTTTTGACGGTCTTGTGCACCTTTCTCCGTAAAGATTTAACCTCACCGGTGACCCCTTCCTTATCCCGACAGGGCTTTACTCCCTCAATAACGCGGAGGAGATCTATAACCAGCCTCCATACCCTCTGGAGGAAGCGGTATGAGCCCTCCACCCCCTGATCGCTCCACTCCAGATCCTTTTCCGGTGGAGAGGCGAACAGACAGAAGAGCCTCACGGTATCAGCCCCGTACCGCTCAATCAGATCATTCGGGTCAACTACATTCCCCTTGGACTTAGACATCTTTGCCCCGTCCTTGATCACCATGCCCTGGGTGAGGAGATTGATAAACGGTTCATCGTATGAGACCAGTCCCAGATCTCTCAACGCCTTGGTAAAGAACCGCGCATAGAGCAAATGGAGGATGGCATGCTCGATTCCTCCAATATACTGGTCTACCGGCATCCAGTATCGAACTTTCTCCCTGTCCAAAGGGCCTTCGTGGTAATCGGGACAGGCATAGCGCTCGAAGTACCAGGAAGACTCTACAAAAGTATCCATGGTATCAGTCTCTCTTTTTGCATTACCACCGCAGAGAGGACACCTCGTATTCACAAACTCCGGCAGGTTTGCCAGAGGCGATTTCCCCCTACCGGTAATTTCTATCCTGGGTGGGAGCACGACGGGAAGGTCTCTGTCAGGCACGGGTACGGTCCCGCAGCGGTCACAGGTGATCATCGGGATTGGATTGCCCCAGTAACGCTGGCGGGAAATCCCCCAGTCCTTCAAACGGTAACTCACGGTCCGTTTCCCTGATCCCTTTGAGTTCAGATAATCCACGATCGCACCCATTGCCTGTGTGCTCTCCATACCGTTGAAAGGGTTGGAATTTACCATAATACCAGGCTCTACATAGGCTTCCCTCATACTTGCAGGATCAAGGGATGCACCCGGAGGCTGTATCACGACCACGAGCGGGAGCCCGTACTTTCGGGCAAACTCAAAATCCCGCTGGTCATGGGTCGGTACAGCCATGACCGCTCCTGTCCCATAGTCCATGAGCACAAAGTTGGCTAAGAAGATGGGCATCTTCCATCCCGTTACCGGATTGATGCAGGAAGCGCCGGTAAAAACGCCTTCCTTTTCTTCACCTTCCGCATCCTCCATTCTCTTGAACCTGTCCCTTTTCTTCATCCGTTCTATAAAGGCAGTTACCTGCTGTTCCTGTTTAGTGCCCCGCGATATTTCCTGAGCCAGAGGGTGTTCAGGAGCCAGGCTCATGAAGGTCGCCCCATAGAGGGTATCAGGCCGGGTAGTAAAAACGGTGATGGGCTTTCCCCCGTTCTCAAGGGGGAAGATGATCTCCGCTCCGTAACTCTTCCCGATCCAGTTTTTCTGCATGGTGATCACCTTCTCCGGCCAGCCGGTGAGATGGTCACAGTACTCGAGCAATTCCTCAGCATAGGCGGTGATCTTAAAAAACCACTGCTCGAACTGCTTCTGAGTAACCGCACTGTTACAACGCCAGCATCCTCCTGAAGAGAGAACCTGCTCATTCGCCAGTACGGTCTGGCAGCTTTCACACCAGTTCACCCATGACCACTTCTTGTAGACAAGATCCTTTTCATACATCCTGAGAAAAAGCCACTGTTCCCACTTGTAATATTCGAGGTCGCAGGTAGTAACTTCACGGCTCCAGTCATAACTGAACCCCAGCCTTTTGAGCTGGGATTTCATGTAGCTGATGTTATCGTAGGTCCACGTTGCTGGATGGGTCTTGTTCTCAAGGGCGGCGTTCTCTGCCGGCATGCCAAAAGCGTCCCAGCCCATGGGATGCAGCACATTAAAACCCCTCATGCGTTTATATCTGGCGAGGACATCACCAATAGAGTAGTTCCTCACATGGCCCATGTGGATTCTGCCCGAGGGGTAAGGAAACATCTCAAGAAGGTAATACTTTTTCTTATGAGGATCTTCGCCCACTTCAAACAGCCTGCTCTCTTCCCAGTACTTCTGCCACTTCTCCTCAATTACCTTCGGAATATATTCTCTCATTGGTCTACAGCCTTCTCTCAGTCATGGGCATACGTCATTCAATGCTTCAGTTAAAACAGCATATCATCAAGTTGATTTATGCGGTTTTAATTTGAGATTGCTTCGTCGCTCACACTCCTCGCAATGACAGTATTCCTTATTTCGTCATTGCGAGCGAAGCGAAGCAATCGCTTATTCCGGCATTCATGTATATAAAAAATCAAACAACTTCTTAACATAAGTCACCTGCTTTCGCAAGGTTTATGAGCCTCCCGTAGACCTTCTCTCCTTCCACCCTGATCACCTGAACTTCAACTTCCTCATTCAACAGGTCTTCTCTTCCTTCCACCAGGACCGGGATATAGTTCCGGGAAATTCCCTCGTAATAACAGTCTGAAGGATCCTTTTTGCCCCCAACCAGGACGGGGAGGTTCTCTCCGACAAATCTCTGGTAATAGGCTTCCCTCTTGCGGGCGCTTAATTGCCGCAGTATTTCAGCCCTGCTCCTGATAACCCGTGAATCCACCTGATCAGGGAAGGAGGCAGCCTCAGTCCCTTTTCTCCGGGAATAGGGGAAGACATGGAAATAAGCAAGGGGGAGCGAATCGAGAAAGTGGAGGGTATGGTCGAAGTTTTCGTCGTCCTCGCCGGGAAACCCGGCAATCACATCTACCCCGATGCAAACAGAAGGGAGGTGCGAGACGAGATCAGCGATTACCTGGTGAACATCCTGCCTCCGGTAGAGGCGGTTCATCCTCTTCAAGATGTCGTCATCGCCGCTCTGCAAGGGAATATGGAGATGAGGGCAGATCACGGCTGAAGATGAGATAAAACGGATAAGATCACGAGATACCTCCTGGGGCTCAATGGAGCTTAACCGTAACCGCTTCACGCCGGCTTTCTCTTCAATGGATCGAAGCAGCGAGAGGATGTCGGATAGGGGATGAAGGTCAAGCCCATACGCGCCGAGATGAATGCCTGTAAGCACAATCTCCCGATGGCCGGAGTCCATGAGAATCTGCAGACGGTGAACGACTTCCTCCGGAGGGAGGCTGCAGCTTTTCCCCCGTACCTTCGGGACAATACAGTAGGTGCAGGCAGCACTGCACCCATCCTGTATCTTCAAGAATGCCCTCGTACGATGGCGAAAAACGGTGAGCACCGGATCCCTGATTTTCTGCTCTCCATCCAGGCTGTCCAGAAAGATCAGGCAGGAATCTGCCACACTTTCCTCGAGAAGCCGTAACAGATCAGGCTTTGCCTGGTTCCCCGCGATCAGCTTTACGCCGGGGAGGCTGGCAACGACATCGGGCGAGGACTGGGCATAACAACCGGTTACTACAATCCGGGCTGACGGATTTTTCTGATGGGCCCTCCGGATGAGCTGCCGGCATTGATAATCAACTCTCTGCGTAACCGTACAGGTATTCACGATGTAGACATGCGCCCTCTCAGTAAAGGGCACCATCTGATAGCCTGCCTGTAAGAACATTTCTTCCAGAAACGCTGATTCATACTGGTTGACTTTACACCCCAGTGTCCCGATCGCTACCGTTTTTTCACTCACATTCTTCATTTCGCGTAATTCTTCATCCTTCATTTTTCATTCTTAATTCTTAACTCTTCATTCTTAACTCTTCGCAAACTGCCTGTAATCCACAGTTTATACCGATTCACCGGAAAATCAAATGAAACTTACAGAATTCCCGATAGATCAAGAGCAGAAAAAAATTACTTGACTTGATCTTTTTTATTCAATAGGCTTTGAACAATCGTAACACGATACCATAGGGGTGTTAAAAGGGATCTGTCAGAACGCTTGGCTTATTCTTTTAAGAACGCAGTGCTGAATACATAATGCATACATTCAGGCACCAACTGCTCTTGTAAGAAATTATCTGCAACCAGTTTGAAGCAACAGTTTTTAAGGGCAGGAATTTTTCATTTTTCCCTCAAATCTCTTTTAAACCCTCTATATACTGAAATTCAAACAACGGAACCTCTATGAGCACTGGCCTGAAAATCTGTCTCACTGGCAACAACGAAAGCTCCGTTGCATCCCTTAAGAACATACTCTCAGAAACAACGTACACCGTTTTCACTGCACCGTTCGGCGAAGAGATCCTGAAAAAGATACATGAAAAAAGTCCGCACATCCTCTTCATTGATCTTACGCCCCCGAAAGCGAACAATTTAAAGTTAATCAAGCGAATAAAGACACTGGGAGAAGACATCTTCCTGATCCTTTTGGTTCCCTTTGAGTTAAAGAACAGGGCGCTGGAGGGGATTAAGCTGGGAGCAGACAATTATCTCCTTAAGCCGGTTGATCCTGAAGAAATCAAGATGGTGATTGAGAAGGTGATGTGTACGATCGCCCTCAAGGAAGAAATACGGAAATACCACACGCAAAAGTTAAGAGATCTGAAGGCCATGAACGACCTGGTTGAAAATTCCCAGTTGAAGAACATCTATAAGGAAGCAGCCGCACTGATCAGGAATAAAAAGAAGGTCCTCGTGATTGCCGGAGAAAATGGCACCGGGAAGGAGATGATGGTCAAGACCATGCACTCCCTTTCTTCCGAGCCATACACGTACTCCCCCCTGCTGATCTTCAATTGTAACGGAAAGGCTTCAAACATTTCCTCGCACGATTACAAGCTGGTAAACCGGAACAGCCTGGTGAAAGTATTACAGAATGACGAGAGTAATAATCCGTTTGACTCCCCCCACGGGACGCTCTGGTTCAAGGATATAACCAGGCTCGATGACTCTCTCCAGGTCATGCTCTATACATACCTGAAGCATAACCGCAGGAGATGCAAGGGAAAGAAATCGGGTAATGGCTTTACCTTTGTTTTCACCTCCTGCGATGACCTGACCCGCCTTATGGAAAAGAAGAAGTTCCACAAGGGACTCTACAACCTTCTGAAGCATACTATCCTTACAATCCCTCCGCTCAGGAATAGAACACAGGACATCATCCCCCTTTCCCTCTATTTCCTGGACCTGTTCAATGAAGAGTACAACCGGGAGATAGAAGAGATTGAACCGGAGGCTCAGAAATTCCTGAAATCCTACAGCTGGCCCGGGAATGTGAGCGAATTAAAAAATGTGATTGAGCATGCAGTACTTACCTGTAAAGGGAATATGTTGAGTCATGATAATCTGGAAGTGAACATTACCGGGAGATCGATAACGATTGAAGCCCTGCTCAACCAGAATGAATTTCTTCCCCTGGAGGACATGGAGAACCTCTACATCCGTACCATCCTCCGCAAGGTCAAAGGGAATAAGAGCAAGGCAGCCAAGATCCTGAAGATCTCACGGAATACCCTGAAGGGTAAATGCTGAACGCATCCTGCTTTTTGGGAACATCAATTGAAGGGGAAATTCCCCAAGATATTCATCAATGAACCGCACCATCTCCTCGTCTAACTAACCATTAAGAAACATCAACAGCCTGTCAAACGTTGACAAAGACATGGCAATTAAGTAATGTAATAACTCCTATGGCAGGGTTATCTTTTAAAAAACTCACAAACATGGAAAAAGAAAAACTGAAAAAACACCTTGAAATTTCCAAAGCCGGATTTCCTGCCCTCGAGAAGGTAATTGGATTTTCCTGCTCTGCCTGTGGCCTCTGCGTCAGCCTCTGCCCCACGGAGGCTATCGAGATGAGGGATAACATCCCGACCCTGGTCGGAGAATGTAACAAGTGCGGATTCTGTTATCAAGGCTGTCCCCGGAGTTTCTACCCTCTGAGCAGGATTAAAGAGCACTATTTTGGCGAGGAACAGAACGAGATCGAAAAAAGGGTGGGGAGGCATGTCGCCCGTTTTACCTCACGCTCGCTGACGGACGAAATCTTTGAGAAGGGAGCAACAGGTGGTACAACAACAGCCCTTCTCCACTATCTCTTAGAAAAAGGTATTGTGAATGCCATCCTCCATCTCGGTACCATCCATCCAGATTATTTCCTCTGTCACCATGCTAAGACCATCATTTCAACCCGTCCGGAAGAAACACTCAGGGGTTCCCGTTCCAAAAACCAGATAAGCCCGGTGCTCCATGATTTGAAAAAAATGTCAGGATACGATCGGTTTGCCGTAGTCGGGCTCTCCTGCTCCGTCGAAGGCATACGGAAACTCCAGGTGATAAGGGATGATCCGGAAATGAGAGAAATCTTCAAAGGCATTGCTAAGATAGCAGAAAACCTGCTTAAAAATTTGAAGTTTGTCATTGCTGTCAACTGCTTTGCCAATACGAAGTACGGGGCCATCGACAAGATTTATCAGAAACTCGGCATCAAAGAAGAGGATGTAATCAAGTATGCTGAAGATACAAAAAAGACCCTCTATCAGTTTTTGAACGAGGGGAAAAATTTTCTCTGGTATGTCCAGGACGGGATCATGACCAGAGATGGAAAGTTCCATCCCCTCAATTACTATGATTTCCTTGAAGAGACGATGTCAATGGGATGTATGGTGTGTCCGAGCTTCATCGTCTGCAAAGAAGGAGATGTGAGCATCGGGGTTACTGCCTCTGACACCAAGCTTCAGGAATTCGGGTATAACAGTGTTTTTATCAGACATCCTGAGTTGAAAGATGTCTTTGAAAGTATGGTTAAGGAAGGGAAACTATTCCGGAGACCCATGTGGGACAACAGGGGGGAATACCGGAGAAAATTCGCTGAACGGTTCATTTTTGAACGTTTCGCTTTCAAAAAGGATTTGATGGGCTTCGGCAGCTTTGTGAAGACAGGGAAGTGGACGGTCTCTCAAGATATGTACAAATCATCTGAATCCCTCCAGAGCGGGAGGAGCGGAAAGATCATGGGCCTGCAGAGGCTCTTTCTCACCCAGACCGTAAAGAGGAAACTCATGTATGAGCATGCGTTAAACTCCCTTAAAGAGAATGGGAAATTTCTTACCGAAATTCTGTAGAGGAGAACTGTATGAAAATAAATGAGGGATATGCAAAGATTCTGATGGAAAAGGAAGGCTACGAGCGCCCGATCATCGCTTTTAAGCTCTGCGATGCCATCCCCAAGGATATTGAGTCCTACGGGGATGATATCTCCTTCATGTGTGCCATGGTAACTGAAGTCTGGGACGGAAAGGATCCGTTCTATATCACGGCAAAAAATGTGATATGCGGCGGGAATGTCTATGCGGGACTCGGCATGGTGCATACGACCAGGGAGCATTTCGAGCAGGGCATGACTACGGTCATCGGCCCGAACAAGGCATATTCCACCCGCCAAGTTATGCGGAGGGTAAACCAGCAGGTACCGAAACACTTCAAACACCACAAGGCGATGATCATTGGCTCGTTACCGAAGGTGGAAGAACCTGACCTGATCATGGTCGTTGCAAAACCCCACCAGGTGATGAGGCTCATGAAGGCTTATACCTGGAAGACCGGAGAGTTAACCACCGGCCTCCAGGGAACCTCCTGGTGTGCCCAGACCTTCCCCCTCCCCTACCTCAAAAAGGCAATTACCTATAACCTGGGAGACCCGCCCTCGCGGTTCCTGATGGGCCTGAAGGCCGACGAGATGTACTGCGCAATGCACTACTCACTGGTGCCACTCGTTATTGAAAACCTCAAGAACATCTCGAGTGGAGAGGTGGCATAAGTGAAAATCAAGTTACGAATCCAGAATACAGAAGTCAGAATTCAGAAGAATAGTTTTTATTCTGACTACTGGCTCCTGACTACTGAATTCCCGTATTCAATATAGACTGGAGATACCTATGGCTTATTTGATTACTGAAGATTGCGTATCATGCGGGACCTGCTGGGCTATCTGCCCCACCCATTCTGTCGAGGAATACGATGTTTATTACTGTATTAACTACGACACCTGTGTGGAGTGCGGTGCCTGTGCCAAGGTGTGCCCGAATACGTGCATTGCTAAAAAGAAAGACTAAATCAAGGGAATTCAGTAGTCAGGAGCCAGTAGTCAGAATAAAAACTATTCTTCTGAATTCTGACTTCTGTATTCTGAATTCTTACTTTTTTATCGCTTTCTGATATTCTGCATAGAGATATTCCTTAGTAGTTCCCTGCTCTATAAAATCCCAAGGGAACACCTCATCATATGTCCTCTCCCGGTATACATAAAAATCAGGATTTACGTCAACCTGCTTGAACGCCTTTGACCAGTCCCCTCCGGATGTGTGGAGGGCAAGGAGAATCCTTCCCACCCTTCGGTCACCCCGGCTGAGTAACGCCTGGATATATGCCCACTTAGGCACATCATAGGTAACTGTTACCTTCTCTTCCTTCTTGAGACCTGTTTTGATTCTCTTCAATTTATCCCGTAAGCTATTCACGTCGTCCAAGACTGCCCACTGGAAGGGGGTGTGAGGTTTCGGGACAAAGGAATTTATGCTGAGGGTAATCCGCTCGAGATATTTACCGCCCTTCCCTTCTTTCACGACCTGGTGTTTGATCTTCTTTGTAAGGTCGATGATCGCCTCGATGTCCTTTTCCTGTTCCGTGGGAAGGCCTACCATAAAGTAGAGCTTGAGGCTCGGGATGCGGTGTTCAACCAGTACTTCCACCGCCTTGAATATCTGCTCATCAGAAAGGTTCTTGTTGATCACTTTCCTCAGTCGCTCTGAACCTGTTTCCGGGGCGAGGGCAACGGTCCGGTGACCGCTTTCCCGCAAGCTCAGGATGATATCCGGGTGGAAAGAGTTCATACGCAGGGAAGAAAGCGTTTGCCTTTCCCTCTTCCGGTAGGGGCGGTAGGCAAAACCGGCAGCGCAGAAGCGGCACCCCCAGATGCAGCCCCGGTTCACCTCCACGACAAAGGTATCCCCGAATTCCGTATGGGGGGTGAAGATACGGGAGCAGGTGGGAAAATCATCAAGATTCTTTATCCATCTCCGCTTAACGGTAGAAGGCGCACCGCTGTGGACAAATGTGCTTTCTACGAAGCCATCTTCTGAATATTTTATGTTATAGAGTGACGGCACATAGACCCCTTCGAGTTGAGAAAGCTCCATTAGTTGTGTTTCCCTCGAAACTTTCTCAAACTTTTGAAAGAGGGCAAAGAATTCAGGAAGAAGCTCTTCCGATTCGCCGAGGGTAAAGAGGTCAAAGAAGTCGGAGAGTGATTCAGGGTTCAAGGTAACAGCAATCCCACCTCCCATGATCAAAGGATACCGTTCATTCCGTTCCTTTCTCAAGAGAGGTATCTTTGCCAGATCAAGGATAGTAAGCACGTTAGGGTAATCGTTTTCAAAGGAGAGGGAGAAGGCAAGGATATCAAACTGGTTCAGGGGTGTCTGGGATTCCAGGCTGAATAAAGAAGTATTAGTACGCTGAAATTCCTCGAGTGATTCCCAATCAGGGAGAAATACCCGTTCACAGGAGCAACCAGGTATCTGGTTTAAGAGGTGATAAACAGTATGAAATCCGAGGTTGGACATGCCTATGTAGTAGGTGTTTGGATAGACCAGGGCAACCCTGATCCTTCCTTCCCCGGACTTTCGAATCGTTCCTTGCTCCTGGGAGAGGAGACGGGTTACTTCGTCGCGGAGTTTCTTAGACACGGAGAGATTATATCGAGAGCTAAAGGAGATTTCACTTCAATTCACCAATCTTCGTTAAAACTTGATGATAGAAATCCTTCCCATATCTAATCCCTTTAGCTATCATCTCATCCCAAAGGGGCTTCACTTTCTTGATAAGCCCTTTTTCCTTCGCAGAGATAAGAAGTC
>JAPLJA010000035.1 GCA_026388815.1 Pseudomonadota bacterium | reverse complement strand
TCCTCAGGGAAGTAGTTGAGGAGCGCGTAGGGGGGCTGTCCGGGCATCCTCCCGTCGAGGTGACGGGAGTAGTTCTCAACTCCATGGCAGTAGCCGGTCTCCTCCAGCATCTCGAGATCGAAGTTGGTCCGCTCCTTGATTCTCTGTGCTTCAAGGAGCTTGTTCTGGCTGATGAGGTAGTCATACCGCTCTTTTAGTTCGAGGTCGATGCGGTCGCCGAAGAACTCAAGCCGTATCGCTGTATCAGTCTCATAGGCAGGGAAGATCTCCACCACATCACCCCTCACCCTGAAGGTGCCGCGGTGAAAATCGAAGTCGTTCCGTTCGTACTGTATCTCCACCAGCCTGCTGAGCAGATCGTCCCGTACGATCTCTTTCTCGTTCTCCATCAGAATCAGCATCCCCTGGTAGCTTTCGGGGGAGCCGAGGGCATAGATGCAGGAGACGCTCGCCACGATGATGACATCCTTTCTCTCGAGAAGGGACCGGGTAGCTGAATGGCGCATCTTGTCAATATCGTCGTTGATGGAGGCATCCTTTTCAATGTAGGTATCGGTGGTGGGGAGGTATGCCTCAGGCTGGTAGTAGTCATAGTAGCTGATGAAGAACTCTACCGCATTCTCCGGGAAGAGTTCCTTGAACTCTGAGAAGAGCTGCGCTGCGAGTGCCTTATTCGGGGCCATGATCAGGGCAGGGCGCTGTACCTGCTCGATCACATTTGCCATGGTGAAGGTCTTGCCTGAGCCGGTTATGCCCAGGAGTACCTGGTGCTTCTTGCCCTGGATAATACCTTTGCTTAACTTCGCTATGGCCTGCGGCTGATCACCTTTGGGGGTGAAGGGGGTGACGAGTTTGAAGGGAGGCATGGCAGGCCTTCATTTCACCTTCCAGATGGTTCCTTGGGGGGTATCCTCGAGGATGATCGATTTGGTGAGGAGGAGGTTCCGGATTTCATCTGCCTTTGCCCAGTTTTTCTCTCTCCGTGCCTGATTCCGTTCCTTGATGAGGCGGGCAATTTCTGCTTCAGCGATATCGAGTGAGCCCAGTTTTCCCTTTTTCTGCTGGTCGAAGTAGTGGTCAGGGTCCTCTAAGAAGAGGCCGAGCACCTGGCCGATCTTTGAAAAGGTGTTGATTGCCTGATCTACGATTGAAAGGGGGATCTGCTTCCTCTCTTCCTTTTTCACCTGATTCAGCCATCCGTTCACGGTGCGCAGGCAGAAATTGAGGTATCCCAGGGCTGCGGCTGTGTTGAAGTCGTCATCCATGGCTTCCTGAAACCTGTCAGGAAGTTCTGAGATGACCTTCCGGACCTCCTGTTCCTGTTCATTCATGGATGCTGAATCTGTGCAGTCTTTCTGCAGGTCCTGCAGGTCTTTCAGCAGTGCATAAAACCTCTCCAGGTGAGACTTCGCCTCCTGGAGGTTCTGGTCAGAGAAGTCCACCGGGCTCCGGTAGTGGTTGGAGAGAAGGAAGATGCGCACCACTTCAGGATGGTAATGGCTCAGGATTTCCCGGTTGGAGAGAAAGTTGCCGAGGGACTTGGACATCTTTTCCTGGTTGATGTTGACAAACCCGTTGTGGATCCAGTAGCGGGCAAAGGGTTGCCCTGTTGCCCCTTCTGACTGGGCGATCTCGTTTTCGTGGTGGGGGAAGATAAGGTCCTGCCCGCCGCCGTGTATATCGAAGCTCTCGCCGAGATATTTCTGGCTCATGGCTGAACATTCGATGTGCCAGCCGGGCCTGCCTTTGCCCCAGGGACTGTCCCAGGCCGGTTCGCCGGGCTTGCTTGCCTTCCAGAGCACGAAATCGAGGGGATTCGCTTTTCGCTCATCCACATCGACGCGGGCGCCTGACTGAAGTTCTTCCAGGTTCTTTCCTGAGAGTTTGCCGTACTCCCTGAACTTCGAAACGGAATAGAAGACGTCGCCTCCTGAGGTGTAGGCATAACCACGGGCGAAGAGCTTTTCGATCAGGCTGATCATCTCCCGGATATGAGCGGTGGCACGGGGAGTGACGGTAGGCTTCTCCATCCGCAAGAGCTCCATGTCCTTTTCGTATTCCCGGATATACTTTTCCGCAACCTCCTCGCAGCTCACACCTTCTTTGTTTGCCCGGCTGATGATCTTGTCATCAATGTCAGTGTAGTTTCTCACATAGGTGACCTCAAAACCCCGGTACTGAAGATACCGGTAGATCACATCAAAGACCACGGCTGCCCTTGTATGTCCGATATGCGAGAGGTCGTAGGCGGTGATACCGCAGCAGTACATCGTCACCTTCCCTTCCTCAAGGGGGATAAATTCATCTTTTTTCCGGGTCAGGGTATTGTATATCCGTAACGTCATAGCTGCACCTGCTGTAATGTTTCATCAATCCGCCCGAGAGATTCCTTTTTGCCAATGAGGATGAAGATCTTCTCCAACTCCGGCCCTTCAGTCCTGCCAGTAAGGGCGATGCGCAAGGGGAAATAGAGCGGCTTCCCTTTCACCTTGACTTCTGCTTTCACCTCATTCACCATCTTCACATAGTTTTCAAGGTTGACCTGGTCAAGGATCTCAATCTTTCTCCGGTATGCCTGAATGACCTCAATTGCCTTTCCTTCCTTCAGGATTCCCTTTCCCTGTTCACTGAGAGGGGGCAGAGGATCAAAAAAAAGTTTTACCTCTTCCCGTATCTGTGAGACGTGGTTCAGATAGTTTCTCACCACTTCTACAACCTCCCGCAGCCATGCTTCTCCTCGTGCTTCCCAGTTCATGCCCTCAAGATAAGGGATGGCAAGCCTGGTTAATTCCTCAGTGCTTACCTGCTTGAGATAAACCTTGTTGAACCAGTTCAGTTTATCAATATTGAAGACCGCCCCGCTCTTTCCCACCCGGTTGAGGGTGAACTGCTGTATCATCTCCTCAAGGCTCACGATCTCTTCGCCGCTTTCCGGCGACCAGCCGAGCAGGGCAAGGAAATTGAGCACTGCCTGAGGAAGGTATCCCTTCTCACGGTAGTGCGTGAGGGAGGTGGCGCCGTGCCTCTTGCTGAGCGGCGTGCCGTCCGAGCCGAGGATGAGTGAGTGGTGTGCGAACCTGGGGATATCGAAACCGAGTGCCTTTGCTACGAGGATCTGCCGCGGGGTGTTCGTGAGGTGTCCGTCTCCCCTGATCACGTGGGTGATCTTCATCAGGGCGTCATCAATCACCACAGCGAAGTTGTAGGCGGCAGTACCATCGGATCTCACCATGATAAAGTCTCCAATCTCTTTCTTCAGAAAGGTGACATGGCCGTGGATGAAGTCATCCACTTCCACGCTCTCTTCTTCAACTTTGAAGCGGACCGTCGGCCTTATCCCCTGCCGCTCCAGTGCCATCTTCTCGTCTGCCGTCAAGGTCAGGCACTTCCCGTCGTATTTCGGTGCTATCCCCTGCGCAAGGAGGGCCTCGCTTTTTTTCTTCAGATCTTCTTCGCTGCAGAAACAGTGATAGGCCTTTCCCGCTTTCAGGAGCCTTTCAGTATACTCCTGGTAGAGGGAGATTCTCTCGGACTGACGGTAGGGACCATAGGGCCCGCCGATATCAGGCCCTTCATCCCAGGTAAGCCCCAGCCATCTCAGGTCTTCAAGGATGCTCACTTCGGAACTCACCGATGAGCGCTCCACGTCAGTATCCTCAATCCGGAGGATGAACTTCCCGCCATGATGCCGGGCAAAGAGGAAGTTGAAGAGCGCAGTCCGGACATTCCCGATGTGGAGATAACCGGTTGGACTGGGGGCAAAGCGGACTCTCACTTCACTCATCTTCGCCTCTTTTCCA
>JAPLJA010000263.1 GCA_026388815.1 Pseudomonadota bacterium | reverse complement strand
GGGCATCAAGGAGCATAACGTCTTCGATGATACCAGGTCCCATGCGATATCCGGTTCTTACCTGTGGAATGAGGTAGGGAGACATGCTCATGTTCTCGGTACCAACAACGAGGCTCACGTCACGCATGCCGAGCATGATGTTGTGAGAGGCGATTTCAAACGCCCGCATTGAAGAGGTACACAGCTGGTTTACCGTGCACGCAGGAGCGCTCCACGGTATCCCGATGGCACCCTGGATCTGGCGGGCAATGTTGCCCCCGATGCCGGCCTGGATGACATTCCCGCAGATAACTTCACCCACATCACGCGGAGAAATTCCTGCTCTCCGGATAGCCTCTTCTCCGGCAATCCTCCCCAGTTCTTTGACGTGGGTATCCTTGAAAGCTCCCAGAAATTTTCCTATTGCTGTTCTGCATGCACTGACGACAACCACTTCTGTCATGAGGTCACCTCATCATCACTCGTTCAAAAGACAATGTCGAATTGCTTTTTGGTATTTTCTTCACCAAAGATGCCTACCATAATGGGATAGCCGGGGTCATTCTCCTTCATGAGTTTCCGCAGGGCCTCCTTCTTTCTTTTGCAGAAGGCATCTTCGTCAGGCTGCCTGACCGGCTCTGCTTTCTGCCAGAGGTTGATATAGGCCCGGCAGTATTCTTCCATGAGCGGCGCAATACGCGAAACACCCTCATCCTTCAGCTTGAGTAAGATCCGGTAAGGAGAAAACGTCCAGGCAACTGGCGAGGTAAGCTCGAAATCTTTTTCAGCAATACCCTCTTTCAGGTGCTCCGCTGCTTTCTTCCTCAGCTCCGGAAGGCCTGCAAGATACTTTTCTCCATACCGGGGCCATACCACAAGGTCCATGACCGGAATCAGGTCAAAGATGTGGAAGCTCATGCCCGGCATCTGCGTGAGGTTGCAGAAGAAGACGGGGAGGTCATAGCCGTCGCCGGGCCAGATGAGGATTGACTGCTCGGCTAATGACAGGGAAGAGACCTCAATAACAGAAAAGACGACCTTCGAAATCTTGTCTCCCCGGAAAATACCCCGGAAAATATCCAGCATCATCCGCCCGCCTTCTGCCTCGATATTTTTCAGCGCCGGATCTATTGCTACGCTCTGGAGGGAGAGTTGTGCTAATCCCTTTTTCCCTGAACTGATAAAACTGAATCTTTCATCCATGGAAGCCTCCTTTCCTCATCGGGCAATCATCCTATGTTAAGGGAAACTTGTACATCCCATAAAGGAATGCAACAAAATCTATGAACCACGTAATCTCAACCAGGGTTATGGCAAGGTGAAAGAGGGGCATATTCCCTTTCTTTCGGATGATGAGGGCAGCAAGAAAAAGAAGCCAGACAACAAAACCGAAAACTATTGCAAAGATGAGAACGGCGTTTGTCCCCTTGAGCCCGGTCGATAAAAATTTTACCCCAAGGACCGGCAGCATGCTGAGCAGAAAGTCGAGAATCACTCCAGAGCCCATCACCCGGAGGGCAGCTCTGCTCCCGTTTTCCCGGAAAGATTTTGATGCCCCGGCAAGGAAGATGCAGTAAGCGCTGATATAGAGAATTTCGTTTGCCGTCATGGTTCCCTCCATCGTTCATGACATGAGCGGGGATTTTCTGTGGTCACAAATCGCGGACTATATCGCCCAGTCCCAGCTTTTTAAGCGTTTCGATGCGCGGGATCCCTGTTTGCGGATCCCACCCGCGGAGTCCGTAATATTCGTCTTTCATCTCTTCGAATTTCATCCTGTCCACTGCTTTTCCCTTCCGGGAGATGATTTCATCACCTGCACCGGGGAGGAAGAGTTCCGGGTTGTGCATTCCGAATACGTCAGCGATGAGCTCGTCCCGTTCTACGAAGAAGAATTCCGGCAGGCAATCGTCTTCCCTGCCTTTTCTCCCTTCCCGGAGGAGGATGGCACGGTAGAAGGTAAAGATCCGCTCGGCAATGTCGTTGAGTTCCTGTTCGTCTATCTCCTTTCCGATAACCGCGGAGAGGAGCTGGCTTTCAAGGGTGGGGTCACCGACATGATCTTCACGGCTTGCATCGTCATAAACCGGCCAGGCAAAGTCGCAGAGGATCAGCGATTCCTTTGCAAACTGGCGGTTCTGAATCTTCACGGCAGTTAGAGCCTTGCCCTCGTAGGTGGAGAAGTCAACAGACTTTTCACTCCCCCAGAACTTTTCCCCGATCTTCCTCAGCACGTCGGTTGAAACGTACGATTTTTCCCCCTTGGTTTTGTACCAGAGCGCCCACTTGGTGAGGGGTTCGCAGACTTCGTGGAGCTCGGTTATGGACGGCCGGGGTTCCGTAGCGTAGATAAGGGCGGACGAGGAAAAAACCTTGGGGCCATAGGCGACTGCCCGGCCGGTCTGGGTTAAGAGATTACGGGTTATCTCCCGTGATTCCTTTCCGACAATCTCCGAGGCACGAAGTGTTCCCTCAGCAAGTACTGCACCGAACCCCTCTCTAAGACATATCTTCCTAACAAATGCTTCAAAAAATTCTATGCTCCCCGCTTGTGAGAAAGGGAGCTCCATGTCTTTTTCAGAAAGGATGCCCTGGGCATAGCATTTGTCAAGCCAGAAGAGGAGAAAGACGAGCTCCATAACACAGAGCGAGTAATCGTTGGCAAGGGTGGTAGCACGGAAACTTGCCTCAGTTGGTTTCCCATGAAGCTTTTTGTCCCAGGGTGAATAGAAGATGCCGATCTGGCACTTGCGGATACCTTCCTCGCCCGAGGCACTCCTCTGGAGCGTACGCCAGCAGCCCTGAGGGCACCCGTGGCAATGGACTTTTTTCACAACCTCCGTGCCAGGCAAGGTGATGGGCGTTCCGAAAAGGTGGTAGTACCCTTCGCCGGTCATGGCCTGGAACCGCTTCCGTATCCCCGTGATCCTTTCAGGGTCCGCTGCCTGTATGTTGCCCGAGCCTTTCACTGCAACGGCCTTCAGGTTCTTTGATCCCATCACAGAGCCGAACCCCATAGAGCCGGCGCTCCCCACATCGGTAAGGATAATGGCGATGCGGGTACGGTTTTCTCCACCCGGTCCGATTGAGAGGATCCTCGGAGTTCCTCCGAGCTCTCCCTGAATGATCTTCCGTGTTGCGCTGTTCGTGAGCCCCCAGAGAGAGGCGGCATCCTTTATCTCAACCCGGCTGTCATGAATACTGATATATACAGGTGAGTCTGCCTTCCCCTGGATCACAGGTGAGTCTGCCTTCCCCTGGATCACGATCCCGTCATACCCTGCCCGTTTCAGCTCTGCTGCAAAGAATCCCCCGAGGCTTGCGGTGACAAAGGTTTCCGGATAGATACAGGGTGACTTCCCGCAGGCAACCAGCCGGGAAGCGCTGGGAGCAGGTGTGGCAGCAAGCGGACCTGTCATGAGGATGAGAGGGTTGGCAGGATGGAAGGCATCAATTCCCGGTGTGGCCCTGTCCCAGTAAATCTTTTCTCCGATTCCCACGCCGCCCAGGAAAAGGGTGCTGTAATCTCCTGTCTCCAGCAGGGAGATCTTTCTTTCTGTTAAATCAATACTGAGTATTTTCCCGGCCCAGCCGTACATGGTTCCTTCACTTTCTGTGAATCACGTGTTTATCACATCATTTAATTTATAACGCCTTTTCTATTAATTCGACAAGGCTAAAAAGTTGTATCTTATTCCCGTCAGCAGTAATGGCATCGTTTAAGTTTGATTCGCACCACGGGCAACTGGTGACGAGTGCTTCTGCGCCCGTAGCTTTGGCTTCCTCGACCCGCTCCTGCGCAGTCTCCAGAGCAAAGTCGGGAAAGGCAGCGCGCACGCCCCCGCCTGCCCCGCAGCACCAGGAGAACTCCCGTATCCGTTCCATTTCAACCAGCTCTACGCCGGGCAGAGCCTTCAGGATATTCCGGGGTGCATCAAAAACTCCGTTGGCGCCGTAATTTCTCTGCCGGGGAGGGTCAGAAAGCCCCCATTTAACTCTCACCCCTTCCCAGATGTCCTGCTTTTCTCCCCCTCTTCCGAGGTGACAGGGATCATGCCAGGTAACCTTCAGGGGAATGCGGGTGGTAAATTTCAGCCTCCCTGCCTGCAGGAGCTGATCCAGGAACTGGACACTGTGCATGACTTCAAAATTCATTTTGCCTGCTGCAGGGTACTGGCTCTGAAATATACCATAACAGCCGGCGCAGGAGGTTACTACTTTTTTTACGCCGAGTTCGTTGAAGGCCTTGATGTTCCTGCTTGCAATCTCCCCGAAGAGGTCAGTTATCCCCGCTTTCAGGACAGGGCTCGCACAGCAGCCCTCGCCGTTTCCAAGTATTCCCACATCCACACCGGCATCCTGCATAATACGGAGGGTTGATTGAGCGACCTTCTGAAGGTTGGCGTTGTAGGAATAGGTGCATCCGGCAAAGTAGAGAACCTCTGCCTTCTCTTTGTTAAGGTTCTTCACCTTCAGCTTTCGCGCCCAGTGTCCACGCCTCGAGCTGGGCTGAAGCCAGGGATTATTATTTTTCCGTATGCTGTCTACGGCAGGGAGATGCCCGGGAAGCGGTCCCTTTCCCTGTTCTACTGCATATTTGCGCAGTTCATGTTCGAGGAGTGCCCTGGCCAGGTCAAACCTGCCCTGGGCAGAGTAGGCATCGTACTTGTACTTCTGCATGGAAGGGCAGATTCGCGCCCGTGCTTTACTCTTTACACTCCAGGGGTGGACCCATTTGCACATGGAGCACCGCTCACAGTTAATGAGATCCCAGCGGTATTTTTCAAGACTCATCGTATCGTTCCTCCTGTCTGCTTACAAGCCGAGCTTCCCCGGATTCATTATATTGTTCGGGTCAAGGATTTCCTTTATCAGTTTTGCCGTCTGATACTGGAGGGCATTTCTCCCGTAGGCCATTTCAGCCCACGTTCCATACGCCCTGGTGAAGAGGGCGCCGAGGGCGTACATCCGTTCACTAACTGACCTGTGGAGCCTTCTGACGAGAGAACATTCACCGGTATCGTCCGGGTTATAGGGAATGATAAATTCGAGATGTGCAGCCCTGCCGTTTTCTATGGGCTGGAGATAGATGCCGATGTCTTCAAAAGGATACTCTGCGCGGGCTGTTTCTTCCTGCATGGCGGTGATAAACGCTGAAGCCCTGTTCATGGTCATGATGAAAAAGATATCAGCGCTCGCTCCTTTATAGGCCTCCTTCCAGTAGGGCTCCTTTTCCCAGCAGCGCCGTACATGCTGTCCGAAGAAGGGGGCTGCTGCCGGTGCTTCACGTATCGTGAGCTGCGGCTGGGCGCTGCATTCGCGTGCCACCTCGAGGAAATCCGCTTCCTGATAGGCGATCCTCTCATCGGGGAATCGCTTCAGGCCGGCAATGCAGAAGATGTGCGTATATTCCGGGAGCTTCTTTTTCAGGTCGTGATAATCGTCCGGCATGCGCTCAGTGAGAATCGCTGCAAGGCTTGCCCTGTTCAGGGCAAAGCACTCGTAGCCGATCCATTTCCGCTGAATCCTGTAAGTGAAGGAGACAAGATCATCAATCGATTGAAATGGGGTGAAATAAATCTTTTCTTTTGTCGGGAGGGGCTCAGCCATGATATTCGCCCAGGTTACAATGCCGAGTGTGCCCTGTGCCCGTGTATAGAGCCTGTTCCAGTCAAAACCCGGCCCCCATGGTCCGACCATATTGGTGTTGATCACTTCCGGAGGGGCTGGTGCTGCCGAGCCTGTCCTTAAGATCTCTCCACTGGGCAGAACGATCTCGGCTGTGCGGAGAGGTTCGCTGTAGTTGAATTCGGAAATCATCATCGGGTGTGCTTCAAGGTGTGCCGTGAGTACGGACTGGTCCTTGCGGGG
>JAPLJA010000066.1 GCA_026388815.1 Pseudomonadota bacterium | reverse complement strand
TGACAATGGTATGAAAGTATGATTAGCTATCAACATTCAGCGGTCAGCAAACAGTCTAACAGTTTGCTGAAAAAGCAACTTTTGTAAGGCTGATCAAAAATGTCCAGATGCAAGGCGCCCGAAATCCTGAGGAGTGAGGCGCACTTGGATGTACGCTGCAACGACGCTTGCGCGACGAAGCGCTTCAGCGCGCAGGCGACGAAGGGCGAGGGGAACGAAGCAGATGGGCGTTTTTCAGCAGCCTTATAAATTATAACAGAAGAAGGCCATGTTAGGGTAGAATTTTGGATACTTTTTTGAATTGAGGATTACTGGAGGGATTGAATTTTTATCCGAGATGCATGATTGGCTTCTTTTATTTTTATGCAGTAATTGTTCGAGTTGTTCAAATGTCAAAAGTCAAACCAGGCACATTTTTATGCTTTGATCGGATTGATGACTTCGCTCTCACTACCAAGGTGCTGAACTGCAGCGCAGAAACTACGAAGAGGTATGGTGAAATAAAGAATCGCTTAAAGGACAAAGGCAAACCGATTCCAGAGAATGATATCTGGATTGCTGCCCTTGCCAAACAATACGACCTTACTTTAGTCACACGTGATACCCATTTTAACGAGATAGATAAGTTAAAACTTGAAGCATGGTAGAGGCTGTTCTCCTTTTTCGACCCCTGCCTGTGGAACTACTCTGCTCATCGTTCTGTTATTGCCCTAAAATTACTCTGACTCTGGTTTTTTCAGTCCCCTCTTAGGAAGCGATTTGTTATTGACCTTCCTAACTCTCTGTATGCCTTGAATTGTTCTGCCGTGAATGACTCATCGAGAGTAGATTCCTGGGGGAAAATACAGTGCTCGCCCATCGATTTGAAAGATACGCAACCATGGTTTGGATGATCTCTTTCAAATGACTCTTTGGATTTTCTATAAATACTCCTTAGTGCTTTCTCCATACATCGGATTATCTAAATCTGATGAATCAAGAGACAGCTTAATGTATGTAACGTCTAACACTAGTTCCCTTAAATTTTCGCCATCCTGATATGGTATGGGGCCTATCTCTCCCTTGAAGACATTTATTGGCATACTGTCTGCGCGATAGAATCTTTTTGGTTGCGTTTCAGACAGTTGCTTCATATCTCTATCTTTTGATTCCCATTTAGAATACTCCGTACAGTTATCTCCCCACAAATCATAAGCGATTCGTTCCAGCCCAGGAACTTTCATAGTTATGCCCATTTCCTCTTTTAGTTTTGCTTTTAGTTTATGATAACCTTCAAACGCCATAGATGGATCATGCTCAGCATCTACAATAATAATATGTTTGCATAGCCGCTTAATGACAGAATAAGCTCCTAAATTGTCTGAAAACCCCCCGTCAGATATAAAAATATCTTTAACTCTTGTTAGGTTAGAATTAATCCGATACTGCCCGATTTCGCCTTTGGGAAGGATTCGTGGTGCAGACAAAAACGTCGGGATTCTAGCCCCAAGAATTAGCCCAGCATGCTTCATTAAAGGCCATATTAAGGGTGGGTAATTATCGATAGCAGCCCCCGATGCAGCTGCTATATTCATTAAATTGACCCATCCGACCTGGTCATTGAAACCAAACCCTTCTGAGCCCATTCTTATCGGCGTAAACTCAAATACTTCGTTAAAAAAAGTGGCATTCCCCGATCTACATTGGTTGCCATTCCATTCCCAAACAGTGCCATTTATGATAGGAAAAGGTTCCTTATTGTCTTTTACAAAATCTGCCAACTCATGTAAATTAGGCGTCGGTTGGATTTGTTTGGGTTTGTTGACTCTCATGAAGACGCTGTCTATTGTTACCGCATATGAGTAGGAAGAACCATAGAGCTCAAATCCCTTAAGACCAAACGAAAGCAGAAGAATTCGATCCAGAAAAGATAGAGTTTTTAGAGCTGGCCCCATCATTGCGGTTCTCAAAACAACTTCTGTATTCACAAATTTCACAATTGTCTCTTCAAGATATTTTTGATAATCACCATTATTATCTAACATTTCATTGGTTGATGGTGACAATCCATCATTTCTGGGAGAAGTTAATTTATTAACATGGAACCACAAATTCGCATAACTACCACCGGAAACTGATGACATAATATCTACTTTATCTAAAATTTCTAAGTCATTTAATCCCTGTAGAACTCCGATGTTAAACGAGGCCGAACGTAGCCCACCACCAGACATTGCAAGACCTAATTGAGGTAAACCATCAGGCCACACACTCTGGTTTATCTCAGCACTATTCTTGAATTTAGGTTGCCTTTCACCATCTGGCGCACATCGATAATATGCCGATTCAATTTCTCTATAATAACGACTAATCAAATAGTTATGTGCAGCTATGTCTTCACGTTTGATTCCTTGCCTTTCGCCGATCAGATGATTTTTTTCAACTTGAGTTAGTTGAAGAATATCAGCCTCTCGAGAGTTTAACCGGTCAAGAATTATTGGACAAGCTTTCGCAGATGGTCTCTCATCGGACCATAGTCTCGGATCGCTCTTTGCTGCTATAAAAAATGCGCAACCCTGAAGTTCGAAGAGCGATAGAAATAATAAAATGGGAAAAAGGTATCGGATGAGTTTTTTAAGATTCAGCATTTTGATATCCTCTGGGTTTTTTTCATATTGAAAGCATACAAATTACTTATCAGAGGCGCCTGAGAAATTCCGCGCCGCTTTTCCGCCGTCCCATCGCTTATTTCAACCTTTAATACTTTATTAGCTCACTGTTTTCCAAATCCATTCGACCAACGTAATCCCCATGTAACACGCCAGTGTCCAGTAAGCATTCCCCGTGACCAGGCTGCCGGTGAAGATTTTCCAGTCTCTTTTTGACATGCCGTTGTATTTGCCGTGGCGCATGTAGGCGGTGGTGATGAATGGGTCAAAGCGGAGCGAAAGAAAAAGAAAGGCTATGGAATCACCCTTTTTCATGACCCAAGATGTGAATTGACCTATTCTTTTATCTCCGTTGTATTCCTTGATATTCTTAATAGCTTCAATACCAAGCCAATCACGTTTTGCCCAATCATAGAATTGCAATAAGAGGAGACAGATTAAAAAAGAGAGCAACGTCATTACAGCCCCACCGATCAGAATCCCAAATTTATAAATGATGAAGGGGTAAAGAACACAATCAAATGCAAGATTAGTCAAACTTACGAAACAAAGTCCGATGGATAGTTCTGCGGCCCACCTTTTGTAGGTCAGTGCTTTTTTGATAAAGTTCTTTATTACACGCACAGATACTGTCTCTACTATCAATGCACAGGCAACTTGATTTTTTGGCGATTAAAGTTGGTCGTTTTTAATGCGTTTCTTATATAGAGAGCTATCTCCTCATATTTTTCCATTTGTAAACCGCCATCCCCGCCTTTTTCTATTTCTTCCAGTTCCCATTTAATCCATTTTTGAAGGGCACCGGATTTCTTATACTGTTGTAATGTTTTCTCAGGAATAGTTAAAATATTACCAAGCAACTTTCTGCAATCTTTTGATCCACATTTACATTTCATGGTCCATATGGAAGATGTGATATTGGGGCCGACGGTTGTCGAATAATCGTAAGCAATCTCTTCGCCTCCCCTTATATCTCTTAGTGCAAACAATTCACTATCGTTCCTTAATCCTGCATTGGGATTACAACTGTGATTAAAGGCCCGCGATGGATAATCGAGATCGATATAAAGCCTTAGACCAATTTGTAAAGGATCATCCATTGTTTCCTCACCCATCCTTACCCTTTTTATACATTCGTCAAGGGATATAATTTCTCCACTAAGAACCTTTATCAATTGCCCCTTTTTTATACTCTCCCCTGCAAAAACACCAATTCCATATTTTTTTGTATCTTTAATGATAAGGGTGGGTCTTATGCATGAAAGATTGTCTTTTTCTTTTTCTCTCATGTCTTCAAGTGTATTAAATTTCAATTCATAAATAGATGACGGCAGGATAAAGGGCATAATCAAAAACAAAATTGCTCAAAATGATAAAGCCCAGCCCGATGAACAACTCTACAAGCCTCTTTTTATTAGTCACGGTTTTTTCAGCCAATCTTTGTTTTTTGTTCTTGCTATCTTGGCTTTTATAGATTCAGGATAATAAAACCAGTAAGGATCGGTTTCCGTCTCCGGCGGCAATAAACGGACAATTAAGGGTTGTACGCCAAAGATGTCACAGACTCTACGGAAATTAGGAATGATTGTTTCTTCAGTGAATTCCCTTTCTTCATCATTCATCAGAAAATTTTCGAATAGTACCCCATGGCAAATTAATAGTGCGAAGTGGTAGCAATAAAACTTTTCTCGTTTTCCTTCCATTTTATTGATCCATGGGGAAGCATCGTAGATGTTTATATCGTCAATGGCAGCCCGGAGCATCCGGTGATGAAAATCAACAAGGTTCTCTCTCCATAATGTTTCAATTTCCGTAAGCTTTTTTCCTTCTGCGTTGAAATCAATTATTTTCAAAGCACTTATCTTATTGCCCCCATTCCTGCCTTTACCATTGTAAAAGTAGAGCTTGCATAAATGGTACTTACAGGAATTCTTCGCCGTAAATATGTCCCTTAAATATTCAAAGCAATAAGGCTCTAACTCGATCTGTTTGGCCATCTCTAAAAAATGCAGAAATTCAAAATTTGGACTGATTACATTCCTCCAATAGAAAGACCTTGGCCTATCTTTTAAGAACTCGGGGATGTCATTATCGAGAAAGGTGTTTACTTTGTCCTTTAGTGCAGAATTATTCCATCGTTTCCAGATTTCTTTTTTTGCCACAGGGAGTGGCGTATATATATCCTCTATTGAGAACAATGCCTCTGATCCTCACTGATTCATTGGCAGATACGGTTTAATACGTCACCCCACCAGTCCATAAGGGCACAAGGGATAAACTATTCCTATGTTAGCGATTAATTTCCTTTAACCTGTTTCTGTACAGCTTTTTACACCTATTACATTGTATTTGTCAATAACACCTTTTACGTAATACGCTTTTTGAATAGTAGAAACCGGCTCAACCAGTTGTTATAGTCCCTTTGCTATGCAAGAAACTAAAAGAATGTTGAGTAAAGAAGTTGGTGAAAAGATCAAAAAGCGCAGAAGAGAACTTAAAATATCACAGGAAAAATTGGCAGAAATACTTGATGTTACCTACCAGCAAGTACAGAGGTATGAAAACGGGACAAATAAGCTGAACGTGGAAAACATCCAGGTGATTGCAGATGCCTTGTCTGTGCCTTTATCATATTTCTTTGAGCATTATGAAGTATCTTCAACTATGGAAGAAAAATCACCTTCCTTGTCTAATAATGAGAAAACCCTTTTGAAACACTTCAGAAAGATCAAAGACAGCCGTTCAAAAAATATCGTTCTTCAGGTGGCCCGCCTTATCGCAAAATAGGGCAGGGCGAGCCGCCGGCTCGCCCCCCTGGTTGAGTCGTGCATAAAGGGTGGCCACCTCTCTCCCAAATGAAAGAAAGCGATACCGTTGATAAAGGGGCAAAGGATTTCTGAACCAAGCCGGAAAAGACCAGCAACCTTTTTTACTTGAATTTTCGGATTGACATTTCGAATATTCAAGGTAATATAAGAATCATGATCAACCGGCCTTTTTATATAGATCAGCTCTCGAGAGCGGTAAAACGTTCGCCTATCACTGCGCTCCTTGGTCCCCGCCAATCGGGAAAAACTACTCTCGCCCGAATGTTCGGAAAAGAAAAACGTGCGATTCATTTTGATCTCGAATCCCAGCCCGATATCCGGCGCTTGCAAAATCCTGAGCTTATGCTCGGTTCCCTGCAAGGACTGGTGATTCTGGACGAGATTCAGGTCTTGCCTGAGCTTTTTAACGTTCTGCGGGTGCTGGTCGACCGTCCGCAAAATCAAGCCCGCTTTCTCATTCTCGGCAGTGCTTCGCCGCAGATCATGAAAAACGTGTCTGAATCCCTCGCCGGACGGGTAGAGTTTGTGGAACTTTCTGGATTCGACCTGCGAGAAACGGGGATTGACACTTGGAAGTCTCTCTGGCTTCGGGGTGGTTTTCCTCGTTCCTACCTCGCCAAATCAAATACTGACAGCTTAGCTTGGCGTGAGGGCTTTATCCGCACATTCCTCGAGCGCGACATACCCCAACTGGGCATCACAATTCCTTCTTCTGCCATGCGCCGCTTCTGGACGATGCTGGCCCAGTACCACGGACAGACCTGGAATGCCCAGGAACTGTCCCGCTCAATGGGGCTGTCAGACAAAACGGTTCGTTCTTATCTTGACATCCTCGCCGGAACCTTCATGGTTCGGCAGCTTCAGCCCTGGTACGAAAATATCGGCAAACGACAGGTCAAAGCACCCAAAATATACCTCCGAGATTCCGGTATTCTCCATGGACTCCTCAATTTACCTGATTTCAACAATCTTACGGCCTACCCACGAGTCGGCGCTTCCTGGGAAGGATTCGTATTGGAGCAAGTCCTGTCCACAATAAAAACTCCTGAGGCATACTTTTGGTCCACTTACACCGGAGCAGAGATCGATCTTCTTTTCATGCACCAAGGGCGTCGCTATGCGATTGAAGCGAAATATAACGAGGCGCCTAAGATCACCAAATCCATGCATATTGCCCTGAATGACCTTAACCTGAAGCATCTCTGGATCGTATACCCGGGGGAACAATCCTATCCTGTTGATAAAAAGATTACGGTCTGGCCGCTTCGAAAGGTCGCCGAATTGCCGGCGCAATTTTCCAAGGGCGGTTCAGCAAGCCGCTGAAAATCGCCCAGGCCCTTTAGTTGGGCCGTTCATGCCCCTCCAAATACATCCACAAACTGAAACCTATCTCCGTCAAATAATCCCTTATCGCTCAGCTTCAGGTGGGGGATAACCGGTAACGCCATGAAAGATAGTGTCATGAAAGGTGCGTGTAATGACGAGCCGAGGGATTTAGCCATCGCATCCATTGTACGGTACTGCTCTGCGACCCGGACATAATCCTCATTGCTCATGATTCCTGCGATAGGCAGAGGGAGGATGGTTTCCCTTTCTCCTGCAACCGCACTGATACCGCCCTTGTTTTGAATGATTGCATTGACTGCCCTGCATATCTCCCGGTCAGTTACCCCCACAGCGATAATATTGTGCGAGTCGTGGGCAACGCTCGAGGCAATGGCTCCCCTTTTCAGGCCGAAATTTTTTATGAAGGCTACTGCCACCGGTGCATCCTGGTAGCGGTTCACCACTGCTATTTTGAGAATATCCCTTTCCGCGTCCGGCACCACATACCCGTCTGCAATCTTTGGAACTGTCGTGCCTTTATGGGTGATTAACTGTCCTTCAATAACTTCGATAACATGGATGTTGCCCCTTCTGGCAGGGAGAGCGAAATCCGGAACAGCTTTTTCCCTGATCGTGAAATTGTTCACCACCTGCGGAGTGATTCGGGGTATGAACGAATTACCCGCTTCAGCAACAATTTCTCCCCTGATCAACGTCCTGAGTACCCGGAAGTCCTTGAGGTTATCAATGACCAGAAAGTCTGCGGGATCCCCCTTGCGGAGCAATCCCACGTCCAGCCGGTAGTGCAGAACAGGATTTACACAGGCAACTTTCAGAACCTTCATGATATCGATTCCGTGCTGCAGCGCCCTGGTAACCAGGTCGTTGATGTGGCCCTGAACAAGGCCGTCCGGATGCTTGTCATCACTGCAGAACATACAGCTCTCAGGATATTTTTCAACGAGCGGTATCAATTCTTCAAAATTCCTGGCAGCGGAGCCTTCCCTGATCTGGACTTTCATCCCCAGCCTGATCTTTTCCCGCGCCTCTTCCCTGTCTATGCATTCATGGTCGGTTGTGATCCCTGCCTGAACGTACTTCTCCAGATCTTTGCCCCGCAGCCCCGGGGCATGGCCGTCGATCACTTTTGAGTATTGTTGAGCGGTACGGATCTTCCGCATCATAGGAGGATCCTCATGCAGGACCGCAGGGACATTCATCACCTCTCCCAAAAAGTGTATCTGGTCCCACATGAGGAGTTCTTCTGTCTCCTCCGGTCCAAGGGTTGCGCCGCTCGTCTCAAAAGGAGAGGCAGGAACACAGGAAGGGGCCCCGAAGAAAAACTTCACCGGCACCGTGGCTGCATTTTCAACCATGTACCTCACCCCGGCAGTCCCCATAACATTGGCAATCTCATGGGGGTCAGAAACGGTGGCGACTGTTCCGTGAATAACTGCCGCCCGTGCAAACTCAGAAGGAGGCAGCATGGAGCTCTCGATGTGGATGTGGGCGTCAACCAGTCCGGGCACAAGGTACGTTTTATAGGGATGTGGCTCCTCTCTGATGTCCGTTATCCTGCCATTGACGATCTGCACCGTGCCGGGATAGATGCGTGAGTTTACCACATCCACAATGTTACCCGAGGCTGTTTTAATAGTATGTTCTTCGTTTCCCATTTGTAACCTTCTCTTTTTCAGGCAGCCGGTGCGCCCTTCAGCGCAGTCTGGATCATCAGGTAGCGGCTGATGCCGTCCAGGGAGAGCATCCCCCGTAACTGTTCGTTTTCCAGAACAGGCATGGTTGTCTTGTTATGGGAGAGAAGGTACTGGTATACCTCATCGAGTGGCGTCCGGGGATCAACAGAGGGGAACTGCCGATCCATGACCTCGGAGACAGGAACAATAACCCCCTTCTCGTGAATGACGGAAAGGATGCCCATGCGGGTGAGAACGCCTTCGATGCCTTTGCTGCCAATCACCGGGAAATCCTGCTGGCAGCCGTGGTAGATATGTTCCAGCGCACGCGTGAGGGGATCGTCAGGATTCAGACTGTGGGAGTCGGTAGCCATGACTTCGCCGGCCAGTACCCGGTGGAGGATGGACTGGAGCATGACGTGCTGTTTTTCGCCGCCGGCTCCTATGAAGAGAAAAATGCCAATGAGAGAAAGCCACCAGTTGAAAAAGAGCCCGTAGAAGATGAAGAACATGGAGAAGCCCTGTCCGATGAAGACAGCAGTGGTTGTGGCCCGCATAAAACCCATCTTGAGCGAAAGGATGCCCCTCAGGACCCTGCCTCCGTCCATGGGAAAGGCCGGGATGAGGTTGAAGACCGCCAGGATGATGTTAATGCCGATGAGCCTGGTGAACAAATCCTGCACAGAATCAGGATACAGGCTGGGTGTGATCATACCTGACCAGGTTCCGATGAAGAGGTAGAGGATGCCGGCGATCGCCAGGTTAATGAAAGGCCCTACAATAGAGATCGCAATCTCCTGCCCTGGTTTTTCCGGTATCTCTTCCATGGTAGCAACGCCCCCGATAGGGAGGAGGGTAATGCTCTTCGCCTCGATACCGAAACGGCGCGCAATGAGACTATGGCCGATCTCATGGATGAGGACGCAGGCAAAGACAGCGCAGATGAAGAATACCCCCAGCAAGGCCTGCTCCGGCCCCCTTCGTAATCCGGCAAGAAAGATAAAGACGAGGAGAAGGAGGAATGTTACGTGAATCTGGAAATTGATACCGAAGATCTTCCCGAGTTTAAAAGACCACTGCATACTCAACTCCTTTCTTGAAAGGGAGAAAGAGATTTCCTTTGCACATAGTAAAATAAATAGTGGTAAAATTCTACTGCGGACGGAAATCAGGCGCAAGATATTCGAGAAAAAGATTGAATGACTGAAAGGGATGAGATACCATTTTGGTGTCAACACAGGCTGGAGGTAAGAATACCATGAGTGCTTCAGTATTGAATAAAAAGATTGGAGTCATCGGGTGCGGGAACATGGGAGAAGCCCTGATCAAGGGAATCCTGAATGCTGGCCTCATTCCCAAAGAAAACATTTTTGTTTCAGATGTACGAGAAGACTGCTTAAAGAATCTCAAGAATACCTATGGAGTATCCACCTTTTCTTCCAATACGGAAGCGGTCTCAAAGAGCGATATCATTATCCTCGCAGTAAAGCCTCAGATCGTAGAGGGCGTACTCAGGGAGATCGCCCCCGGAATGAAACCTTCTCACATCATGATCTCCGTTGCTGCCGGTATCACCGTGCGTTTTCTCGCCCAGCACCTGGGAGAAAAGATAAAGGTTATCAGGACCATGCCCAATACCCCTGCCCTGATTCAGGAAGGGGCTACGGCACTGTGTGCAGGAAAAGAGGTGCGGGAAGAAGACCTGAACGTTGCCCGGGAGATCTTTCAGTCCGTAGGGAAGGTAGTAGTCGTGGACGAATCACTCATGGATGCAGTGACAGGATTGAGCGGGAGCGGCCCTGCCTATTTCCTCTTCATCCTGGAGGCATTCATTGATGCGGGAGTAAAGATGGGGCTGACCCGTGAGGTCTCCTCGCTCCTCACTGTCCAGACCTGCCTCGGCACCACGAAACTCCTTTTGGCCACCTCCGAGCATCCTGCAAAACTGAGGGATAAGGTGACCTCTCCCGGCGGTACCACCATCTGTGGCCTCCATGCCCTGGAAGAGGGAGGAGTGAGGGCTTCTCTCATCAGTGCAGTAGAGGCTGCAACCAGGCGTTCCCGCGAGTTGGGCAGGAAGGATTAAAGGCTTTTGCCCTTAACCTCTTTTTTCTGTAAGACCTCGCTTCGGAAAAAGGGATAGATCAGCCCGCCAATCAGACCGGTCAAAAGACCAACGAAGAGTATCGTGAGAGAAATAGAGAACGCCTCTGCGTTTGTTATCCCTACCCGGGAAAATAATAGGACACTCACCCCTTCTCTGATCCCCAGTCCATTCAGAGAGAATGGTATCATGGCAGCCGCAGTTACCATGGGCACTAAGAGAAAGAAGTAGCCCATCGGTAGACTCACGTGGAGCGAGAGAGAAAGAAAATAGTAGACCAGAATCAACATCACCTGAAACAGGAGAGAGAGGAGAAAGGCGTTCAGGAGGAGGATTCGTTCCCTTCGATACTCAAGGGTTGCATAGTAGACGTGCGCAACCTTCTTGCTGATACCCAGGCGGTGGAGGAAAAATCTCCTGTTTATCAATTCAAAAAGGGGAGGAATGAAAAAAAGGGTCATGATGATCAAAACGATAACAGATGCCACCAACACAAAAAGGAAAAGGGGTGAACTGCCAATTCTGATCAAGGCTGAGAGACTTGCTACGAGGGAAAGGAGAAAGAGCATATAGAAGCCGGTAAACCTCTCCATCACGATGGAAGAAAGGGCGTGTTCCTTTTTGTCCGTCTCTTTCCAGAGGTAGTATCCCCTTACCACATCCCCTCCAATCGAAGTGGGCAAGAATTGGTTAAAGAACATGCCAATGAAGTAGAGAGCAAGGAGGCTTGAGAAGGGGAGCCTGTTGTCTTTTTTCAGGAGAAGCCACCACCTCAGCGTCCGGATGGGCTGGGCAAGGAGATAGAGGAAAAAGGCAAAAAGGAACAAGGAAATGTCTATTGTTCTTAAGGCTTCTGTGAGGGGAGCGAGGTTAATGGTGAAGAAGAGGTAAAGGAGGACAGCAAGACTCACTCCTGCCTTGATGAGAAACCCTTTGAGATAAGACTTGTTAGTTGTCTGCAGGGATATTTCCGTTTCGTCTGTTTGCACAAACCGTCTCCCTTGTTTCCAGACCAATTTACATATATGGGCGAAAAAGTCACGACTATTTTTTCCGAGGGTGAGCATTGGTAAAGGTGGGGTGTTAAATGTATACTGTTCAAAGGGCTATCTTGACAGGGAGATCGTTAAGCGGTTATACTGAATTTCAGTAATGTTGAATTTGTGCAATAGGAGGACGGTAAAATGACAACAATTCAGGTTAACGAACGGGGTAGCCTGACACTTCCGAAGTCGCTCCGCAAGGCGCTTGGTATCGCGCGCGGTGGGGTGGTAATGGTGGAGTTGTCCCGGGAAGGTCTTGTGCTCAAACCTGCTGTATCATTTCCCATCGAACTCTACAGGAACGAACGCGTGGATGAGTTTGACAAAGCGGACCGCGAACTTGGGCGATATTTGAAATCAAAGCGCAAACGCCGCTGACCCATGCGTGTCTTTCTCGACGCCAATATCCTGTTCTCGGCAGCAGATCCGGTGAGTGCTACCCGTCGTTTATTGGACATCTTCTTGGAACACGCGGAGGCGGTAACGAGCCCGCATGCTGTGGAAGAGGCCGGGCGCAACCTTGAAATTAAACGGCCGCAGTACCTTGCCGATTTTAAGAAATTACTCAGGCGGCTCCATATTACGCATGCCTTTGCTGATGTAACCGACCCTAAAGTTCACCTGTCGAAAGAGGACACCCCGATTCTTGGTGGCGCTGTAGGATCGCGGTGTACATATCTCTGGACAGGAGATAAACGCCATTTCAGTAAGCTCTACGGGAAAACCATAGAAGGTGTGACGATTGTTGACGGTATCAGATTGGTGGAGGTGCTTATCGAGCTGGGATGGGCGCCGTAATTCCACAACTCTTCCACTCCTCCACTCCTTAAATCTTAACTCTTCACTTGCCTCACTGTGGCCGCACCGTTGAAATCAAACGGGTGATTCGCGGGTCGAGGAATTTAGAGGAGATTGTGTAATCCCTTAAAGACCGGCCTCTATTTGAATGCCTCAAACATAACAAGTTGTTAGATTATAACAATTCCGTATAATAATAAATTGGACAATATTATATTGATTTTACAAGGACATTTCAGTGATGATTCTACGAAAAGTGATTGACACCTTCACATCCAGCTTCTATATTATTCCCAACTGCGGAATATACTTGTTAGCCAAGAAGAGGCAATCTCATGACTTCAGATGATAAACAAGAACCACAACTCAGTCCTCTTTACAGCGTGATTCTGGACGTGGAACCAAAAATCCGTGGAGTTGTGTACAATTATACTTCTGGGGAAAACTTTCTGAAGATTGACTCAATTGCAGAGATGCAGCTTGTTTATTGGAGTGAAATCGTTCAGAGGATGCATGTCTGTGCTGCAACGAGCATCAAGAGGGTTAAGAAGTGGTATGATGCAGCCAATAGCGCTTACAACGCTGACAACTACTACGGCCTCTGTGCTTCCCTTCGCGGCCTCATTGAAGCATGTGCAGACACTTTCTACACAGCTGGCAGGATCATTGATCCTATCTGCACTAACTTCGTAACCATTGAAAATGCACTGAAAGGGAATGCAACAAGAGTGCTCCTTTCGGAACCTATTGAAGACGAATTGATACACTATGTCTTCGCGCGGAAAGTCATGATGTCAGAAAAAGGCACAGTTCCCATTAGCCACGAGACAAAACAGGTAAGAACCTACCTTGATTCGATTGCCGATCAAGGAGTTCTCGACCTCTACGCTGAGCTATGCCAAGTATCCCACCCATCAATGATCTCCCTGCTCCCTTTCCTGCTTTCGACAAAAGAGCACCCTCTGATTCTTCACGAGGAACAGATCGACAGGCAGCTCAATGATGACCTTTTAAAGCGTCACAAGGCAGCTATCCTAACTGCCTCGAATATGTCGATCCTCCCGTCCATGTGTATTCTGAAGCTAATCAATGAGTTCGATGCGCCAATCACAGAAGCGTTAAGGACGGATGAACAACCATTACAGCCCGCGATCAAGAGCGATCTTTGGAAGGATATGGCGAATAAGATTCGGACCTCGAGGGAAGGTCAACAAACGGCTGCTGCGGACGGCTAACCGTCGCCACAGAGCCGTATCGTTAGCCGAAAAAGAGAGGTACCATGCGAGTACTGCTCGACACAAATATCCTGATTCACCGCGAGGCTGCGGCCGTCATAAGAGATGACATCGGGGATCTCTTCCGCTGGCTAGATCGTATCCGTGCCGAGAAATGCATCCATCCACATTCAATTGAAGAGATCCGTAAGCATCAGAGCAAGGAGGTCGTGCGCAGCTTCGAGGCGAAGCTGCGAAGCTATGTCCAGCTACGAACAATAGCCCGTGACACGCCAGCGATTGCGCAGATCAGACAATCGGACCGGACCACTAATGATAGTATAGATACGGACCTCATTCGTGAGGTTGTCGCCGGGAGGGTGGACCTCCTCCTGAGTGAAGACCAGGGCGTTCACGCCAAGGCCAAGCTACTCGGCATTACCGACCGCGTCAAACGGATTGACTCCTTCCTCGAGCAGATCGTCCGTCAGCATCCCGAGTTGGTCGAATATCGTGTCCTTGCAGTCAGGAAGGAGTATTTCGGCAATGTTGACGTCTCCGATAGCTTCTTTGATTCCTTCCGCCAAGACTACCCTGACTTTGAGCGATGGTTTAATCGAAAGGCTGATGAGATTGCCTATATCTGCCGGGATGACGGAGACCGGATCCTTGCTTTCCTCTATCTAAAGACTGAGGGCCCTGACGAACCGTATGGCGATATCTATCCAATGTTCTCGCCGAAGCAACGGTTGAAGATTGGCACGTTTAAGGTAGTCTTGAATGGATACAAAATCGGAGAGCGGTTTCTGAAAATAATCTTCGATAATGCCCTGAAGCAATCAATCGATGAGATATATGTAACAATCTTCGAACGCACACCAGAACATAATCGCCTTATTGACCTGATTAGCCAATGGGGATTCTCTCGGTACGGAACCAAGATTTCGGATGGGGGCGAAGAGACTGTCTGGACCCATCCGTTTTCCCGTCGGGCTATGCGGGATCACCCCGCCTCCACCTACCCATTTATCTCTCGCGGGGCACCGAAGTTCATTGTCCCGATCCGTCCGGAGTACCACACAGAACTTCTCCCCAACTCGATCCTACATACCGAATCCCCGATGAATTTCGTTGAGAATCGGCCGAATCGAAATGCTATTCGGAAGGCCTATATTTCGCGATCATACTTTCGCGATCTACGCTCTGGGGACATCATCGTCTTCTATCGCACTGGGTCCGGGACGGGGCCAGCGCACTATACAGCTGTTGCGACGACGATCGCTGTTGTAGAATCGGTGCACCTGGATCTCCCAGACTTCGAATCTTTCCGCGCAGCCTGCGAGACCGTGAGTGTATTTACGGATGAGGAACTTCGTCAACATTGGGACTATAAGCCGCGGAATAGACCTTTTGTCGTGAAGTTTCTCTCTGTATATTCGCTTCCGAAGAGGCCGAATCTCTCGCAAATGAAGGATGAAGGGGTCCTCCTTGAGCATCCGCGCGGGTTCGAACCGCTAACTGACCAAGGATTCTATCGCTTACTGGAGATCGCTAATGCCACAGACTGTCCTATTGTCAATTAGGCCTGAGTTTGCCGAGAAGATTCTCGATGGGCGAAAACGCTTTGAATTTAGGCGTACTCTTTTCAGGGACACCAATGTGACAAGGGTAATCATTTACGCATCACGGCCGATATGCCGCGTCATCGGTGAATTTGACATAGAAGAGGTGTTGTCTCTGCCAATGGATACTTTGTGGCGTCGGACGCGACGGGAGGCAGGCATTTCTCGTCGATTTTTTTGCGCCTATTTTCACGGTAAGCAGGAGTGTCACGCCATCAGAGTCTCCAATCCTACTCGCTATAAGGAACCGATGCATCTAGATGATGCGCTCGGCATGGTCCGTCCTCCCCAATCTTTCGCGTATGTAAGAACGGCTAACATGCCGCGTCACCAGACGGCGGGTAAGCTGGAACCCTTGTGAAGTGCCGCAACAAGGCTCTTTAAGTTTCTATTGCAACCTATCCTCGGCTAAAACCAGCCACCAGTGAGCTTTCCGTTAGTGTGCTATTTCCTCAATAAACACCCGCTCGTCGCCTTGTAAAAAATCCTTCACCGCATCCACATTCTAAATCACCCCTCGATAATACCCTGCGATGTGGAGGGCATCGTAGAACATCTCAAATGCTCTCATCAATTTTAAGTATAGGTGTCAATGCCTGACGCTGGAAATTGTATTAGGTTTCTTATTATGCACCTCTTGACTTTATGTATGCTTAAGTTTACAATGTAATACAATAGCAGCAGGAGGTGTTTTATGAGTACAGCAATATCAGTTAGACTCCCCAAAGCTCTTGCCAATCAACTGAACAGCATAGCCGAAGAAACAGAAAGACCTCGCTCTTACATTATCCAGAAAGCTCTGGAGTCTTACATAGAAGACTATGCAGATCTTCAGGTGGCCCTTGACCGACTCCATGATAAAACAGATCCAGTTATTTCAGGCAAAGAATTGAGGAAGTCTCTTGGCTTATAATATCGTTTACAAAAAGTCGATTCAGCATGATCTGAAAAAACTGTCCAAGGCAGAAGCTCAACGCGTTCTCAATCAAGTTGAGGGAGAGCTTTCAAAGAATGCAGATACCTATCCAGTCCTCAAAGGGCAATTTGCAGGTCTTCGAAAGTATCGCATTGGTGACTACAGGGTAATCTATGCTATTTTAGGGAATGACGTTCTCGTACTTAGAATAGGTCACAGGAAAGATGTTTATAAGAAAGAAATCTCATAAAGCACTTCAGCGGGAATCTGACAGTGCCGCTGAACCCGTCCGTTAGGGTGTTATCTTCTCGACGAATGCTCTCGTCGCCTTTAAATAATCTTTCACCGCATCCGCATTATAAATCACCCCTCGATAATACCCCGCAATATGGAGGGCGGCGTAGAGCATTTCAAATTTTTATACTTTTCTTAATTTCCTGCGCGATCTTATCGAGGATGCCGTTTACGAAGGACGAGGATTTTTCACTGCCGAATTTCTTGGAGAGCTCGATCGCTTCGTTGATTGCGACTTTCGGCGGGATATCAGGGCAGTGGGCGAGCTCGAAGATGGCAGCCCTCATGATATTCCGGTCCACCCGGTCTATCCGGCTGAGGCTCCAGTTTTTGGCGTGCTTTTTGATCAGCCGGTCAATTTCTTCCCTGTGCTCGGCGACCCCCTCTATGAGCCGTTCTGAGAATTCCCGTAAATCCTCCGGATAGTCAAAGTTCTTCCAGAACTGATCAATTGCCTTCTGAACATCACTCTGATTGGTGTCAAGCTCAAAGAGAATCTGAAGGGCGAGCTCACGTGACTTCCTTCTGCTGCCCAATGCACAACCTTATTTCTTTCCAATTTCCTTCAGGAGGTTGGCCATCTCGATGGCGGAGAGGGCAGCATCCCATCCTTTGTTCCCTGATTTCGTTCCTGCCCTTTCTATCGCCTGCTCGATATTGTCAGTGGTCAGGATCCCGAAGGCAACGGGTATCTCTGATTCAAGGGAGACCTGCGCAATACCCTTTGCCACCTCGGCACTGATATATTCAAAGTGGGGAGTGGCTCCCCGGATCACCGCACCGACGCAGATGACGGCATCATATTTCTTGCTGCCGGCAACTTTTTTAGCAACAAGCGGTATCTCAAAGGAACCGGGCACCCTCACTATTTCGATATTTTTTTCATCTGCCCCGTGGCGGAGCAGTGCATCTGTTGCCCCGTCAATGAGCCTGCGGGAGATGAAGTCGTTAAAGCGGCTCGCCACGATTGCAAACCGTAAACCTTCAGCCTTGAGTTTCCCCTCTATTGACTTTACCATATCGCCTCCCCTTGCTTGACCTTAGTCTTTGATATTGAGCAGATGCCCCATCTTTTTCTTCTTGGTCCTCAGGTATCCCAGGTTCTTGACACCCGGTTTGATTTCGATGGGAACCCTTTCCGTAACAATCAGCCCGTACCCTTCCAGACCGACAATCTTCTTGGGGTTATTGGTTAGGAGCCGCATCTTCTTGACCCCCAAGGCTCTCAGGATCTGGGCACCGGTGCCATAGTCCCGCAAATCCGCCTTGAAGCCCAGCTCTTCATTCGCCTCCACGGTATCCCTTCCCTCATCCTGGAGGGCATAGGCTCTCATCTTGTTCAGGAACCCGATCCCTCTCCCTTCCTGACGCATGTAGACGATTACCCCTTTTCCTTCCCTGTCGATTATCTCCATTGCGCGCCTGAGCTGTTCGCCGCAGTCGCACCTCTGTGAGCCCAGGGCATCGCCGGTCAGGCATTCAGAGTGGACCCGCACGAGCACCTCTTCATCTGGCTCCCACTCCCCTTTGACCAGGGCAATATGCTGGTTATTATCCACTTCGCTGTCATAAATGATCATCCTGAAGTCCCCGCCGTAGATGGTAGGAAAGTGAGTCTCAACCGCCTTCTTGATCAGGCACTCCATCTGGAGGCGATACTTGATGAGGTCAGCGATGGTAGCGATCTTAATGCTGTGCTTCTCGGCAAAGATTTTCAGGTCAGGCATCCTCGCCATGGTACCGTCGTCTTTCATGATCTCGCAGATCACCGCTGCCGGCTTAAATCCGGCAAGCCGGGCAAGGTCAACGGAACCTTCGGTCTGACCGGTCCTCACCAGCACCCCGCCCTTTTTTGCCCGCAGGGGGAAGACGTGACCCGGACGGGCCAGATCTTCAGGCTGACAGTCATCGCGGATGGCGGTCAGGATGGTAGTTGCCCGGTCAGGGGCTGAGATCCCCGTAGTAACCCCTTTCTTGGCATCGATGGAAACGGTAAATCCGGTCTGGAAAGGCGAGGTGTTTTCCGTGACCATCAGGGGAAGCTTGAGCTGTTCAAGCTTTTCTTCAGAAAGAGAGAGACAGATGAGGCCTCTTCCGTACTTAGCCATAAAATTGATGGCCTCTGGCGTGACCTTCTCTGCAGCCATGGTGAGGTCACCTTCATTCTCCCGGTCCTCATTATCGCAGAGGATGACCATCCTGCCTTTCTTTATTTCCTGAATTGTATCCTGAGTCCTGCAAACCGGCATGGATTTTCTCCGCAAAAATATTTTAAATGAAACCGTGTTCAGCTAAAAAGTCTTTGTTTATTCCCTTTTCATTCTTGAGCCCAACAAACTTTTCTACATACTTCCCGATCAGGTCAACTTCGAGGTTCACCCGCTCCCCCACCTTCCGCTCACCGAGGTTAGTGTGGTTGAGCGTAAAGGGTATGATGGTAACGGTGAAATCCTTGTCCCGGCACTGATTAACGGTGAGGCTGATCCCGTCAACGGCAATCGAGCCTTTCTCAATGACATACCTCATGATCTCTGGAGATGCAGAGAAAGTAAGATGATAGAATTCCCCTTCTCTTATTTTTCGGCCCAGGATACCGGTACCGTCTATATGCCCTGAAACTAGGTGGCCTCCCAGGCGGTCACTTAACCTGAGCGCCCTTTCCAGGTTGACGAGGTCGCCTTCTTTGAGGTCCCTTAGGTTCGTTCGCCTGACAGTCTCAGGAGAGACTTCCACGGTGAACCCTTTCGGGGTCAGCGAAACAATGGTCAGGCAGGCACCGTTTACGGCAACGCTGTCACCGCTCTTGAGTTCCTTGGGGTCGAGGTGGGAAGAGATGAGGAGGGAAAGGTTCTCACCCCGTTTTTCTATCCTCTTCACTTCACCCAGGTCTTCTATCAGGCCGGTAAACATGAGTTTACTCAATTCATTGATTGAATAGGGTTCGAGGGTTCAAGGATTAAAATCCAAATGTCATCCGCCGGTGGCGGACAAATGCCAAATTTGAACTTCGGATTTTGTCATTTGACATTCATTTGAACTTTGAGCTTTGTCACTTGACATTCTCACTCGACCCCTTGACCCCTTTGCCCCTTAAATCCTTTATCTTGAATTTTACGCTCATCTCTTATTTTTGTAAATACCCTTCGATGAGAATATCATTACCCAGCCTCTTTACCTTTACCTCACGTACTTGAATGGCGTCCTTTAACAGGGGTATTCCGCGTCCTCCGGTAATTCCAATCGCTTCTTTTCCCATAATGATCTTGGGGGCGTAAAAGAGATAGAGCTTGTCAACCAGACCCTGTTCGAGAAAAGAGGTGATGGTCTCCCTTCCTCCTTCAACCATGACACTGGTAATATCCCGTGTGCCCAGTTTTTTTAAAAGTGCCTTGAGGTTGATTCTCCCTCTGAGAGTCGGGACGGTCAGGATGGTGGCTCCCAGTCCTTCAAGTTTCCTGGCCTTCCCCGATGAGGCGTGGTGAGCAGTGGCAATAATGGTTTTGGCTTGCGAATCCAGGTGGAGAAGCTTGCTTGAGAGGGGTATCGCGAGATGAGTGTCCAATATGATTCGATGGGGGTCCCTGCCTCTCCCGTGTGGCAAGCGAGTGGTAAGCTGGGGGTCGTCTCTCTTGACGGTGCCTATCCCCACGAGAATTGCATCCACCTCGTTTCTCAGCTGGTGGACAAAGGTGCGGGCTTTCTCACCGGTTATCCACCTGGCATCACCGTCTCTGGTAGCGATCTTTCCATCGAGGGTGGAGGCGACCTTCAGGATTACAAAGGGCATCTTTTCAGTAATATATTTTGTAAAAACTTCATTCAACTTCCGTGCTTCTCCCTCCAGGATACCGGTTGTAACCTGAATACCTGCCTTGACTAACCTTTTGATTCCTTTGCCAGACACCAGGGGATTGGGATCCACCATACCAACAAACACCCTCCTGATCCTGTGTGCGATGAGGGCGTCGGTGCAGGGTGGTGTTTTTCCATAATGGCAGCATGGCTCGAGATTGATATAGAGGTCTGCTCCTATAGCCTTATTACCGGCATCTTTCAGGGCGTTTACTTCAGCGTGCGGTCTGCCTGCCCTCTGGTGAAAACCCTTCCCTATGATCTGCCCATTCTTGACGAGCACTGTACCAACCAGGGGGTTGGGACTGACCTTTCCCCTGCCTCTCTTGGCGAGAGAAAGGGCAATCTTCATATAGTGTTCTTCTCTGGGGATATTCATAACAGTAGGGTTCGAGGATTCAAGGGTTCCAGGGCTCACGTAAATGCGGATTTTAGATTGCGGATTTCAGAATGAATAGTAAAATTTTTATTCCGCATTCCGCATTCCAAAATTCAGTGGCCCCTTGACCCCTGTTTTATGCTACGACGGGTTATTCTTAGTTTTGGTGCTGAGGAGCTCTCTTACCTCTGCCGTGAACTCACTGATATCCTTGAACTGACGGTATACCGAGGCGAAGCGGACATAGGCAACTTCATCTAAACTATGGAGTTCCTGCATCACCCGCTCTCCGATTTCAGTACTTTTAATCTCCTTGTCACCTTTTTCCTGGAAATTCCTTTCCATTTTCTCAACCAGGCTGTCGATCACCTCGATGCTCACCGGCCTCTTTTCACAGGCCCTCTGGATACCAGCGAAGATCTTATTGCGGTCAAAGGGCTCTCTCCTCCCGTCCTTCTTGATCACTACGGGAGAAATTTCCTCCACCCGTTCATGGGTGGTAAACCTCCGCTGGCAGGAGGTGCATTCCCGCCGTCTCCGGATGATATTACCATCCTTGCTCAGCCTGGAATCGATAACCCTGTTTTCGATACTTGAACAGAAGGGACATTTCATGATTTACCCCTCTCTTTTCATGCCTGTTCTTTTGTCAGTCGAAAAAGTTCAAGAGAAGATTCTTTCATCATCTCTTCAGCCAGCCGGTCCGGGTAGCCCTCTTCATAGGTGATCTTCCTGATGCCAGCCGCAATGATCATCTTCATACAAATGCTGCAGGGAAGATTGGTGCAGTAGAGGTGTGAATCCTTGATGTTAATTCCATGATAGGCGGCCTGGATAATGACGTTCTGTTCAGCATGGAGCCCCCGGCAGAGTTCATGCCTCTCACCCGAAGGTATTCCCTCAGTATCTCTCAGACAGCCTACATCATGACAGTGCGCCAGACCTGGAGGGACGCCATTATATCCCGTGGCGAGAATCCGCTTGTCTTTTACCAGGATGGCGCCAACCTGCCTCCGGATACAGGTTGAGCGTTTGGCCACGAGATGGGTGATTGCCATGAAGTATTCTTCCCAACTCGGTCTCTCCATCATACTTTTATATACTCTTTAAGACGTTTGTGATAGAGAGAAAATTTCGAGCAGAGGTGAGCAACCTCTCCCCGTACCTTTTTGAGCGTGGGTGTATTTTTGATATTGCTCAAGACATCAGAGATGAAGCGGGCAATCTCCTTCATTTCCCCTTCCTTCATGCCCATCGTAGTCACTGCCTGGACACCGATCCTGATCCCGCTGGCAACCTGAGGGCCTCTCGTATCAAAGGGGATCTCATTCTTGTTCACGGCAATCCCTGCTTCGTCCAACGCCTCTTCAGCCATCTTACCCGTAACATCATGCTTGCGGAGATCCATGAGCATGAGGTGATTGTCTGTCCCCCCCGAAATGAAAGAATAACCGCGTGACTGTAGTTCACTGCACAGGACTTTTGCATTGGTTACGATTTGCTGCTGATATTCATTAAACGCAGGGGAAAGGGCTTCCTGGAAGCATACTGCTTTTGCTGCGATAATATGCATCAGGGGGCCTCCCTGGATACCCGGGAAGACGCAACTGTCGATCTTCTGAGTAAACTCCCGGGTGCACATGATCATCCCACCTCTCGGTCCCCGTAAGGTTTTGTGGGTTGTGGTGGTTACGAATTCCGCATACGGGATGGGGGATGGGTGAAGACCTGCAGCAACCAGCCCGGCAATATGGGCAATATCAGCCATGTGATAGGCGCCGGCTTTCCTGGCGATCTCGCCCATTCTTTTAAAATCGATGGTTCGGGGGTACGAACTCGCCCCGGAGATAATGATTTTCGGCCGGGTGTTGAGAGCAATACTTTCTAACTTCTCATAGTCAATCAGGTGGGTTTCAGGATGGACCCCGTAGGTAATCACCCGGTAGAGCTTGCCCGAGAAATTGACCGGGCTCCCATGGCTCAGGTGACCGCCATGTGACCGTTCCATACCGAGTATGGTGTCGCCTGGTTCCAGCACGGAGAAAAACACAGCCATATTGGCCTGGGTTCCTGAATGGGGCTGGACATTTACATGGTCTGCTCCAAAGAGCTTTTTCGCCCGGGAAATGGCAAGAGCTTCGAGACGGTCACAGAACTCACAACCGCCGTAGTACCGCTTGTTTGGGTATCCTTCTGCATATTTATTGGTTAGGATACTCCCCTGTGCCTCGAGTACCGCCTCGCTTACGAAGTTCTCTGAGGCGATCATAACCAGCTTGGTTGACTGGCGTTCTGTCTCGAGCCTGATGAGCCCTGAGGTCTCCGGGTCAACCTCTCTTAAAGTAGGCATCCTCAATTTCCTTTATCTTGTCGAGTCTTCGCTGGTGTCTTCCCCCTTCAAACTCGCTTTTCATCCACGTATCTACGATTGCTAACGCTGCATCCTGAGGTGTCGTATCAGCTCCCAGGATGAGGATATTTGCGTCGTTGTGGTTGCGGCTCATCCGGGCGCAATAGGTGTCTTTGCAGAGAGCAGCTCTCACCCCCGGAAATTTATTGGCTACAATCGACATGCCGATCCCTGACCCGCAGATGAGGATACCCCGCTCACATGCGCCGGAAGATACCTTCTCTGCAACTTCTTTGCCGAGATCAGGGTAGTCAACAGGTTCGCCATCAAACGGTCCTGCATCGATCACGGGCACAGCTCGTTCGGAGAGGAAGGTCTTTATCTTTTCCTTGAGATCCCGTCCCCGGTGATCACTGCCAATAATGATTTTCATCCTTAAGAATGCATTAACTGGTGAATTCCTTAAAAACAAGTGCGGCGTTGGTTCCGCCGAAACCGAAGGAGTTGGACATTGCCACTCTTACCTTCGCCTTGCGGGCAACATTGGGCACGTAATCAAGGTCACACTCCGGATCAGGCACTTCATAATTTATCGTGGGTGGCACGATCCCTTCTTTGATGGTAAGTATCGTGAACACCGCCTCTACTCCACCGGAAGCACCTAAGAGATGGCCGGTCATTGACTTGGTTGAACTGACCATCAGTTTCTTTACCTGTTCTTTAAATACGGTTTTCAAAGCCATCGTCTCTGCTAAATCATTGAGCGGGGTGGATGTGCCGTGAGCATTTATGTAATCCACCTCGGAATAGGGAATGCCCGCAGCCTTCAGAGTGATCTCCATGCAGCGAGCTGCCCCCTCGCCGTTCGGTGAAGGGGCAGCGATATGGTAAGCATCTGCATTACAGCCGTATCCTATGATCTCGGCATAGATCTTGGCATTCCGCTTTACGGCGTGGCTGAGTTCTTCCAGGATGAGGATACCGGCACCTTCGGCAATGACAAAGCCGTCCCGATCCTTCTCAAACGGGCGGCTTGCCTTTTGTGGCTCCTCGTTCCTCGTGGAGAGGGCTTTCATCGCGTTGAATCCCCCGATGGCCAGAGGGGTGATGGTAGATTCAGCCCCGCCGGCGATCATGGCATCGGCATCTCCTCGCTGGATGATTTTGTAGGCCTCCCCGATGGAATGGTTTCCCGTAGCACAGGCAGTGACCACACTGCTGTTCGGTCCTTTCGCACCGAAGAAGATGGAGATCTGTCCGGGCGCCAGGTTGACGATGAGCATGGGAATGAAGAAGGGTGATAGCTTTTTGGGCCCTTCCTTCAACAGGAGGGAATGATACTTTTCTATTGTGGTAAGTCCGCCCAGACCGGCCCCGACCAAGACTCCTACCCTCTCGGCGTTGCTCTGGTCAATCTTCAGACGGGAATCTTCCATCGCCATGATACCGGCGGCGAGTGCATAATGGATGAAAGGATCCATCTTCCGTGCCTCCTTCCTGTCAAGGAAAGAGGTGGGATCAAAATTCTTTACCTCACCGGCAATCTTGGTCTCATATTCGGTAGTATCAAATCTGGTTATCGGGCCAATTCCTGAACGGCCTTCACAGAGAGCCTGCCAGTTCTCTTTGATACCGATACCAAGAGGACTGATAATCCCTAAACCAGTAACTACTACCCTTCTTTCCACAGTTTCCTCTCCTTTAAGCCTTACTGTTCCACGCCGAACGCCTCACGGACGGTTATGTCTGCAGGTGTGAAGTGATATAATCAATGGCGTCTTGAACTGTCTGGATTTTTTCAGCATCCTCGTCAGGTATCTCCTGACCGAATTCTTCTTCCAGGAGCATAACCAATTCAACCAGGTCGAGAGAATCTGCTCCTAAATCTTCAACAAAGGATGCTTCAGGAACGACCTCTTCTTCTCTTACGCCAAGTTGTTCAACAATAATCTCCTTCACTCTTTTCTCTACTGATGTTGCTGCCATCTATCTTTCACCCCCCTTCCTTTCTTCTCCTAACGTTACCATAGGTTCCTCCTTTCACATATACATACCACCATTTACATTAATCACCTGACCGGTAATATACCGTGATAAATCAGATACGAGAAAGTACACCGCAGCGGCAACATCATCCGGAGTGCCGAGCCTCTCCATGGGAATCTGCCTGATCAATGTTTCCCGTTCTTTTTCCGGAATAGCCTGCGTCATGGCGGTATCAATGAAGCCCGGAGCGACGGCATTCACCGTGATACCCCGGGTAGCGTACTCTCTCGCTACTGCTTTGGTAAAGCCGATAATCCCTGCTTTGGAGGCTGAGTAGTTGGCCTGTCCGGCATTCCCCATCAGTCCCGTGATTGAAGCGATATTTACAATCCTCCCGTTTTTCTGGCGAAACATGAATTTAAGGGCTGCCCGCGTACAGGCATAGGTACCTTTCAGGTTGACCTCCATTACCTGATCCCATTCTTCCGGCTTCATGCGAAGGAGAACATTGTCTCTGGTGATACCAGCATTATTTACCAGAATATCAATCTTTCCAAGTTTATCAACTATTTCTTTGACCATCTGTTCTGTAGCGCTGACATCAGCCACATTGGCCTTGATCGCGAGGCTCCGCACCTGGAGCGCTTCAATCTCTTGCACTGTTTCCTGTGCCCTTTCCAGGTTGATATCAGTGACTACCACATCAGCCCCGTGACGGGCAAGAGTGAGTGCAATGGCTTTCCCGATACCCTGTGCTCCACCGGTAACAATCGCTACCCTGCCGTTCAGTTCTCCTGAGTTATTCAACAGGTCTTCTCCAGGTTCTTCAGTCCATTGATATCTTCTACATTGATGGCCTGTACACTGCGATTGATCCTCTTCATTAAACCGCAGAGGACCCTGCCCGGCCCTACTTCGATCACCGCTTCCATCTCCTCCTGCAACAACCGGCTCATGGACTGTTCCCACTTTACCGGATGGTCAACCTGTTTGGTTAATAATGCCTGAATGTCGTCCTTTGAAGGATAGATCTCTGCCTCGGCATTGGAGATGACCGGGATCATGATGTCAGAAAAAGAGATCTTCTTCAATTCTTCGGCAAGCCTTTCTGCAGTCGGTTTCATGAGGCTGCAGTGGAAGGGAGCGCTCACCGGTAAGGGGACCACGCGGGCTCCCCGTTCAGTTGCCATGGCACTTGCCCGTTCTACCGCCTCCCGGTGGCCGGAGATGACGATCTGTTCCGGGCTGTTGTAGTTCGCCGGAGAAACTACCTGGCCTGAGGCGGCATCGGCGCAGATTTTTTCCACGTCCTCTTTCGAAAGACCGATGATGGCAGCCATGCTTCCTATACCCACCGGAATCGCTTCCTGCATGAATTGTCCTCGTAACCGGGTGATTCTCACACCGTCAGTGAACGGGAGAGCGTCTGCGGCGATGAGCGAGGTGTACTCACCCAGGCTATGGCCGGCTACGAGCACAGGCCTGATACCAGTTTCGGAAGACAGTACCCTGAGAATTGCTACACTCACCGTCAGGATAGCCGGTTGGGTATTGAAGGTCAACTTTAATTCAGATTCCGGTCCGTCGAAACAGAGTGTAGACAGAGAAAGGCGCAAGGCATCGTCAGCTTCTTCAAACGTCTGCCTGGCCACGGGGAAATTCTGGAAAAACTCCTTCCCCATGCCTACATATTGTGAACCCTGACCTGGAAAGATAAACGATAGTTTAGCCATTGGGTAAAAAAGGTATCAGCTCTTGGCACTTTCCTTTATCAGGAACTGCCCGATCACGTTCCTCTGGATCTGGTTTGTCCCTTCATAGATTTGCAGGATTTTGGCATCCCGCATCATCTTTTCGACGGGATAGTCCCTCATGTAACCATAGCCTCCAAAGATCTGGACCACATCAGTAGTAACCCTCATTGCCACATCGGAAGAGAAGAGCTTAGCCATGGAGGCAACCTTGGCTGTATCCTTGGCACCGGTATCGGCATACCTGGCTGCTGCATAGGTTAATGCCCGCGCAGCTTCAATCTGCGTAGCCATATCAGCCAGCATGTGTTGAACTGCCTGATGAGCGATGATCGGCTTGCCAAAGGTCTTCCTTTCACGGGCGTACTCAACAGCAGCATCCAGAGCGCCCTGGGCTAATCCGACTGCCTGAGCCGCTATGCCCGGCCTGGTCTGGTCAAAAGCTTTCATTGCTACGATAAACCCCATGCCTTCTCGAGAAATAAGGTTCTCTTTGGGCACACGGCAGTCCTCAAAGATCAGTTCTCGGGTAGCAGAAGCCCTGATCCCGAGCTTTTTCTCCTTCTTGCCGAAGCTGAAGCCGGGCGCCCCTTTTTCTACAATGAAGGCACTGGCTCCCCGCGGTCCTTTGGTTTTATCAGTCTTGGCGATGATAGAGTAGATTTCAGCTTCGCCCCCGTTCGTGATCCACTGTTTCGTCCCGTTGATGACATAAAAATCGCCATCTTTTTGGGCAGTTGTCCGGATTGCTGCTGCATCGCTTCCTGCCTCGGGTTCGGTAATGCCAAAGGCGGCCAGCTTTTTACCGCTCGCTATCTGCGTGAGATATTTCCTTTTCTGTTCTTCACTGCCAAAGAGGAGAATGGGGTAGGCGCCAAGGCCTGAGGCGGCAAAAGAGACTGAGACACCGATACATACCCTGCTCAGTTCCTCCACGGCGAGACAGTTTTCAAAGTTTCCTGCCCCCAGACCGCCGTATTCTTCAGGTATGTAAATGCCAAAGAGGCCGGCATCTGCCAGAATCCTCATGATCTCCCAGGGGAATTCTTCCTTTTCGTCCAGTTCGGCCCTCACGGGAAGGATCTTCTCTTTAGCGATCTTGCGGGTTAGCTCTACGATATGTATCTGCTGTTCATTTAAAAAATAATTCATGTACCTCTTCCTTTATATTTATACTTACCAACGTACCACTGCCGCTCCCCAAGTAAAACCTGCTCCGAAGGCATTGAAGAGGAGGATGTCTTTTTCCTTTATTCTTCCCTGCCGGTTGGCTTCATCGAGAGCAATTGGTATAGAAGCTGATGAGGTATTACCATATTTTTGGATATTGAGATAGATTTTTTCATCCGGCAGATTCAGCCTCTTGGCAATAACCTGGATTATCCGTAAATTTGCCTGGTGGGCAATTAAAAGACTGATCTGTTCACTTTTCAGATTGTTATAGGCAAGCGCCTCCATTACTGCATCCTCGAGTGCTTTTACGGCGAGTTTAAAAACCTTGTTGCCATCCATTTTGAGATAGTGGAGCCTCTTGTCGATTGTTTCATGGGTTGCAGGGTGGGCAGACCCTCCACCGGGCTGACAGAGGAGATCACCGTAGGTGCCATCGGAGTAGAGATGAACAGAGAGAATCCCACGGTCACCGGTTGAACCGGTGAGAACAACTGCTCCTGCACCATCTCCAAAGAGGACACAGGTTGTACGATCCTGATAGTCCGTGATCTTAGAAAGGCATTCCACTCCTACAAGCAATATATATTTACAACTCCTGTTTCTGATAAAGTTGTCGGCTACTGAAAGACCATAAATAAATCCCGAGCAACCGGCCGAAAGGTCAAAGGCAAAGGCCTTTTTAGCTCCCAGATGATGCTGCACTAAACAGGCAGTTGAAGGGAAAAGCATATCAGGTGTAACAGTGCCTACGATGATCATGTCCAGATCTTGAGGAGTTAGCCCAGCCATCTGGAGGGCACGTTGAGCAGCCCGAGTGGCAAGGGTGGAAGAGCCAACCCCATTTTCTACAATCCTCCTCTCCTTAATACCACATCGAGTGGTAATCCACTCGTCGGTAGTATCCACTATCTTTTCAAGATCATGATTGCTCAGGATCTTTTCCGGGAGGTAAGATCCGGTACCGACAATCTTAGTTTTAAGCATTTTCTTTTTTTTTAGCCAAGATACGCCCGAGTTGATGAGGCGGTCAACTGACCTCTTCAATCTCTATGACTGTCCTGCCCTTATAGGCGCCACATTTTGGGCATACCCGATGGGGCAGTTTGGGCTCGTGGCACTGAGGGCAGAGAATATAGTGGGGCGGTTTCAAAGTGTCGTGGGTTCGCCTCTTGTTTTTTCTTGCTCTGGAATGTCTTCTTGTTGGTAGTGGCATAGGTTTGTCTCCTTAATTCCTTTTCCTTACCTTCCTATCGCTGAGAAGGTAGAATGCTCTTTTCTTTGGATACACTGACAGGTGTCCACATTGAGGTTAATCCCACAGACTGGGCATAAACCCTTGCAGGAATGGATACACCGTGGATAGGCAGGCACGGACAGGAAGATCTGTTCTTTTACGATTTGGCCAAGATCTATATCTTCTCCATCATAGAAACTGAATTTCAGGTCTTCACTGGTAAGCTCAGTCTCTGCATGACGTTTCATAGTTCCTACCCAGGGGGTGAGGGTATAGGTGATAGCTTCCCTCAAGGGGTAAACAAAATCTTCTGCACACTTGGTGCATGCCAGCAGGAGAGAGGTATCAAGAGTTCCATGGATAAAAACATTTTTGCCAGAACGGCTGATCTTGAGAGAAACGGTGGTAGGAGCAGCAAAGGAAAAGTGGACTTCCTTTTCTTCTCTGAAAAGCTCGCTCAACCAGCTTGTATCTTTCGTAAATTCTACCTGGATCCCCTGCTCTGTAATCTCTTCTATTCTTATTTTCATTTCAGTTTACACAAGTAATAAAATAAGAAATGTATTTATATAAATGAACACATAATCTCTTGTCAATCTAAATTTATTTTCAATATAATTTTAAAAATGTAACCTGAAAAGAAACCCTTGTCAATTATTTTAGTTTATACTGCCTCTCAACCGGCATGGACTCTTCCCCTGAGCAGTTGAGAATCATTCCTCCCGAGAAGATAGTTTATATATAAATTAAATCAAGCTTCTAAGAATACGAAAATATTTCATAACATGCAATATTTATTATTTTGCCAGGTGACGTTTTCACTTTTCTGCTTGACAAGATGGTTCTTTCTGTTATTAATGGCACTTAAGTATGAATAGTTAAACATGAATGGTAGACATGGGGTAAATCCTATGAATAAAAGGGTAGTAATAACAGGTGTGGGAGCGATAACCCCTATAGGGATCGGGAAGAATGACTTCTGGGGTTCCCTTGCATCTGGCAGATCAGGGATAAGAAAGATAACGAGATTTGATGTTTCTTCATACCCATCGCAGACAGCCGGTGAAGTAGATAATTTTGATCCAACCGATTATATGGATCCGAAGACGGCTAAGAGAATGGATAGATTTTCACAGTTTGCTGTAGCCTGTGCCAGGATGGCTGTAGATGATGCAAAACTGGACATAAACGAAAAAAACTGCAGGGACATAGGGATTGTAGTCAGTTCGGCAATGGGTGGGGTCCCTCTTGCAGAGGATCAGCACAGCCTCTTTTTAGAAAAGGGGCTCAAGAGGGTGAGTCCTTATTTAGCTATCAGCCTCTTTGCCGGATCAGCTTCGAGTCAGATTTCAATCTCCCTCGGGATAAAGGGTTTTAGCAATACCATCGGCGGGGCATGTTCAGCCGGAACCGATGCTATGGGCCATGCCTTCCATAATATCCGTCATGGTCTTTCCAAAGTCATCCTTGCGGGCGGGGCAGAGGCACCCCTGGCCCCCCTCACTTTTGGAGCCTTCTGCGTAATCAATGCCCTCTCCACGCATAATGAGGAACCGGAAAAGTCTTCACGACCTTTTGACCGTGACCGTAACGGTTTTGTTATGGGAGAGGGTGGTGCTGTTTTAATCCTTGAAGAACTCACCCATGCCTTAGACCGGGGAGCACATATTTACGCGGAGATTTTAGGCTATGGCACAACCTACGATTCCTTTCATATGGCCCAGCCTGCTCCTGATGGGATAGAGGCGGCAAAAGCTGTACGGTCTGCTTTAGAAGATGCCAAGATAAGGCCTCAGGATGTTGACTATATTAATGCCCACGGAAGCGGGACTCCGTTAAACGACAGGACCGAAACCAAGATCGCCAAGGATGTATTCGGAGAATTTGCTTATGACATCCCGATGAGTGCAAATAAATCAATGACCGGCCATGCATTAGGGGCTGCCGGTGCCATTGAGACAGCAGCATCTATATTGACCCTTGAACATCAGTTTCTGCCCCCCACCATTAATTTGGAGAACCCTGATCCGGAATGTGACCTGGATTATGTTCCTCAACAAGGTCGAGATGCAGAAATTCGCATAGTACTCTCCAATTCCTATGGGTTTGGTGGCAAAAACTCCGCGCTCATATTAAAGAGACTCAATAGTGATCGATTACCATAAGTGAATGTAAGAACATTTATCTTTTTCCTGGTCGCATCCTTCCTTCTCATCCCCTCCCGTTCCTTTGGGGCCGGTTTTCTCATTTATAACCAGAATGCTGCTGCCAGCGGTATGGGGCTCGCCTTTACTGCCCAGGCAGACAATCCATCGGCAGTGTTTTATAATCCGGCAGCTATTAACCGGTTAGCAGGGACTCAGATCTCCTTTGGGTCCACGTTAATCATGCCTCAAACCAGTTTTAAAAGTGCCCTTACAGGTACAGAAACTGATATGAGCCGTCATATTTTTTTCTTACCCAGTATCTTTATAACCCATAAAATAAATGAGAAATTCAGTGCAGGGATTGGCTTTTACTCTCCCTTCGGTCTGAGCGTGGATTGGCCTGATGATTGGGAAGGGAAATACCTCTCTACTTTTTCAGAATTGAGAAGTTTTTATCTTAACCCGGTGATCTCCTGGCAGGTGATCCCAGAATTTTCTCTCGCACTTGGAGGTAGCCTTATCTATTCAGACGTTGAACAAAGAAAGGCTTTGAGCTTTGCCCCCCTTCCTGTCCATGATGGAAAGGTAAAGCTGGATGCAGACGGAATCAGTGGCGGATATAACATTGCTCTGCTGTATCACGCCAATAACCATGTGGATGTAGGAATTTCTTACCGCAGCAAGGTGAGTCTCACGTATAAAGGGGATGTCAAAACGAAGGCCCCTTCTTACCTTGCTTCGTACATGCCACACGGGGATATATCATTGGACATGGATTTCCCGCCTATTCTGGTAATGGGGATTGCTACTTCATACATTGATAATCTTACCATAGAGGCTGATCTGTATTGGATAGGCTGGTCCACCTATGATGAATTGTATGCGGACTTTGAACAGTCTGTACCCAAGGCATTCGCAAAGTACACGGCGCCGATTCCACGGGATTACCATGATGTCCTGACATACAGCGTGGGAATGAAATACCGGTTGAATCCCCACTTCGTTCTCCGGGCAGGTTATATGTATGATACTTCCCCGGTACCGGAAAAGACCTGTGACCCCATCCTTCCTGATGCCGATAGAAATGAAATTTCGATCGGCATCGGCTACACGGTTGAGAAGTATACCCTGGACCTCACGTATTATGCTGTTCTCGTTAAAGACAGGAAGGTAACCAATAATATCAATGGGTTTAACGGTACCTATGAATCCTTTGTAAATCTCGTTGCCTTCAATCTGGATTACAAGTTTTAGTTATACCAATCCTCAGCCCTGAAATTCTTCTTTTATAGAGTGAGCGGTTCTCTTATAATGTTATGACTGCAATTTTATTGAGCAATCTTCTTGACAGTAAAATATATTTAGTATCTAATTTTTTCACCGTGTGGGTTGATGCCCGCGTACAGAAAAAATTTTTTACGACGGTTCTCCTGACGATATGAAAACCTTTGTTACAGGTTCCACTGGTTTCATAGGTAAGTACTTGGTGAGGGCTCTCCTGGGAAAAAATCGGGAGGTAAGATGTCTTGTGCGAAGGGAGAGCGCCATAGAGGAGTTGAAAAAAGCGGGTGCAGAGATTGTTGTTGGAGACCTGCTGGATAAAGATTCCCTGAAAAAGGCGGTACAGGGCATCCACGTCATGTACCACCTGGCTGGGGAGGTATACACAAAGAGATGCGGTGATTTTTTTACAACTAATGTACTGGGGACAAAAAATTTACTGGACGCGTCCCTCTCTGGAACAGTAGAGAAGATTATCCATTTGAGCAGTATCGCCGCTGTCGGGCCAAATCCGGATAGAAACACATTACTCACTGAAGAAACTCCCTGCAATCCGATCACCACGTACGGAAAGAGTAAATACGAAGGCGAGCAGGCTGCCCTCGCTTACTTCCATACCTTTGGCTTACCGGTAGTCTGTATCAGGCCTCCGACCGTTTACGGGCCTGGGCAACCCGAAATCCTGGACAGCTTTTTTAAGAATGTATACAGGCAGAGGATTCTTGTGGCAGGAGAGGGGACCTGCTTGCGGAGTCTCTGTTATATTGACAACGTAATCCATGGTCTCATGCTCGCAGAAGAAAATGAGAAGGCGAAGGGGAAAATATTTTTCATTGCGGATGAAAAGGTATATACCTTCAATGAAATTTTAAGAACCATAGCCAGAGAGGAAGGGGTGGAATTTTCCGAGAAACATATCGGTGCATGGGCAGGAGAACTCTCTCTGGCGACCTTTCAACTGCTGGAAAGAGTTCTGAAGGTAAGTCTGATGCCCTTATATGCGATGGGAACGATGGTTATCAACTTAGGCTGTGATATAGCAAAGGCAAAGAATGAACTCGGGTACTATCCGCACATCAATCTCCAGGAAGGGGTAAGGCGTACAATTCAGTCATTACATCTCAGTAAATAGATGAAGCCACTTTTTACCGCGTTCTTTTTGCTATTTATGGCCTTTATGGCTGCCCAGCGGATATGGGAGACCTTTTTCAGAAAGAAGGGTAAGAAGGGAAAGATCATACAAAAATGGACCTTCCCTGTATTGAGCGCACTCCATTTCATTGTTGGTATTGGAACGGTTATTGAGTATTTTGCTGTACAGAGGACGATCAACCTGGGCGTGAGTCTCATCGGGCTTATCATGTTCTTTTCAGCCCTCACGTTAAGAATGCGGGTGGTCAGGACTCTCGGGGACTACCACAGCGTCCATATTGAAATGAGAGAAGAGCACCCTCTGATACGAGAAGGGCCATACCAGGTCATGAGGCACCCCTACTATGTAAGTGTCATGCTGGAGCTCCTGGGATTCCCCCTTGTAGGGAATGCGTACTACTCCTTTCTTGTCGCTCTCTTCGTGTATCTCCCCTTTTTATTCTTAAGAATTCATTTCGAAGAAATTGCTATGGAAGAAACGTTTGGAGATGAGTATAGAAAGTACAAAGCAGAGGTCCCCGGATTTTTACCCGTCAGGAAGCATAAGGCACTGTTATGAAACCTTACTTAGTGGCTAATGGCATTATCATTGTCACGACTATCAGCCTGGGGATATTTGTCCTCATCAGGGATAACAAGGCGGTCCTCAATAGAACATTTGTCCTCTTAAATCTGTCGATCGCGGTTTGGGCGTTTGGCTTTTTAAAGACTATTATCGCCTTGGACAAAGCAGACGCACTTTTTTGGGGGAGAACGCTCTATATCGGCGCTATCTTTATCCCCACGTTTTTTCTTCATTTCCTTCTCGCCTTTCTTAACGAAACGGAGAAGGAGAAACAGAAGCTTTTTATATCCTATGCTCTCTGCGTGCCATTCCTTATAGCTGATTGTACGCCATGGCTTATACGAGATGTCACATCCGTGCCGCCCTTCAGATATTACGATGTTCCGGGCAGGCTGTATCCCTTTTTTGTTCTCTTCTTTTTCGGGCAGATAGTCTATGCCCACTATAAGCTGATGATGGTTTTCAATCGTTCAGTGGGGAGAATGCGGAACCAGATAAAGTATATCCTCGTCGCTTCTATCATTGCATTTACGGGAAGCGCATTCGCCTTCCTCCCCGTCTATGGCATCAATATCCCTCCCTTCGGGAACTATTTAATCGCCCTCTATCCTGTTATCATCACGTATGCCATTGTTCAACACCGTCTCATGGATATTACCATTGTTCTTAAGAAGGGAACAATCCATACCATCTTGCTGAGCTTTATCCTCATTCCTTCTCTTGCTATCAGTGTCTTTTTTGAGAAGTTGCTCCTGCATACCATCAATATCCCCTTGACCATCATTATTTCGCTCCTCTTTTTAATCGGGATTTACCTCGCACCCCGGATAAAACCACAGGTTGAAGAAGTTGTGGACCGGGTCATATTCAAAGAGAAATATCGCTACCAGAAGACCTTGAGTGATTTCAGCAAGGTTATGGTATCCATCCTTGATCTCCAACTCCTCTCCCAGAAGATTATTGATACCCTTACCCAAGAGATCGAGATAGAAGGTGCATCCCTTTTTATCATGGATGAGGAGAAAGGATGGTACTATCCCATAGTATGTACTGGGGCAGGTTGTGATGAGGTGAAAAAATTCGTTCTTTCTAGGGACGAACCCTTCACGGCCCAGTTAAAGAAGAAAAAAGGTATTCTCATTAGAGAAGAATTGCGCCAGAGCGAAAGGGTGTATGCTGAAGCAATGGAAAAGATGCAGGCAGAGGTAACCATTCCTCTCCTGTGGAAGAATGAGCTGGTTGGAATATTGAATCTCAGCCACAAGATTACCCGGGACATGTATAACCGGGAGGATCTGGACCTCCTCAAGACCCTGGCTAACCAGGCTACTATTGCCATCGAGAATGCGAAGATGTATGATGCCTTGAAGAAAACCAAGAGTCGCATGCAGAGGGCAGACCGGCTTGCTTCCCTGGGTACCCTGACCGCTGGTTTAGCCCATGAAATCAGGAACCCTCTTGTGGCTGTAAAGACATTCCTGCAGCTTCTGCCGGAGAAGTATGATGATGATGAGTTTCGCAACTACTTCCTCAGCGTAGCCTCAGGAGAGGTAGACAGGATTTCCTCTCTGGTTACCGAACTCCTGGATTTCGCACGTCCTTCAGAGCCCCAACTGAGAGAGGAAAATATCAATGAGATTCTGGATAAAATGGTAACGTTAGTCACCACCGAGACGAAAAAAAAGAACCTGAAGATTACCAGAAATCTTGGTGAACATCTTCCTTTCATCCAGGTGGATAAAGACCAAATCAAGCAGGTCTTCTTGAACATCCTTTTGAATGCTGTTCAGGCAACCCCGGAAAACGGTGAAATCACGATTGTAACCCGCAGCTTTGCAAAGAGTCCCGGAGAAACCTTCCTCCAGATAGAGGTTAAAGATACCGGGCCGGGTATCCCGGCTCAAGAACTGGAACTTATCTTCACCCCCTTTTACACGACGAAGACGCAGGGAAGTGGTTTGGGACTTTCGATCACTCACCAGATTGTCGAAGAACACCATGGTTATATCGAGGTGGATAGCCAGGGGGGTTCAGGGACGTCCTTTACGATCAATCTTCCTCTCAACGCCGATTCCCTGGAAGAAAAGAGGCAGAAGGCAACTGTTCAATGAAAAAATTTCTCATTATAGAGAACTCTCCTGTCCTCCGTGAGTCTCTCGCCATCATATTAAGAAACGAGGGCGAGGTGATCACTTCCTCTTCCCTCATCGATGGCATTTCCCTTCTCAGAAAAGATGCGATAGACCTCATTCTCTTGGGAACAGACGATCTTCTTTGGAACATCAAAGACCTGGTAGAGGAACTGGTAGAGATAAAGAAACAGGTACCCCTTATGCTTATAGGTGAGCAGCGTCTCCTCACGACATACCAGACATTCCTCGAGGGGTGTGTCGTAGAATCTATCGTTTTACCCTTCAAGGTCTACGAGCTCAGGAAAAAGGTCAGAGAGACCTTATCCGGTTTTGTTCCTCCCCTTAAGGCGAGAAGTCATGAAAACAGGCTTATCGAGGAATACCAGAGGTTCTATGAGTCCTCGCTCTTAGACAGCAGAGTGAAAAGATTCATTCCTAAAATATTGAGAGGCAAGAGCCCCATTTTACTCTGGGGAGAGAAAGGGTCGGGCAAAGAGACTGTTGCCAAGATTATACACTACCTCGGCTCGAAAAATGCCGGTGCATTTATTAAATTTGACTGCGCCACTCTTACAGAAGATGTGCTTGCGTCTCAACTACAGGCGATGCCATCACCGTCCGTTTCCGAACATGCTGAGGTCAGTTTGTACTGGGATGAAATAGGGAGATTGAGTCTAGAAATCCAGATGCGAGTAGAAGAGATTCTTGAAGAGGGTCTGAGAGAATTTTCTCTCCAGGGATTGCCGGCCTCACCGCGCATCATCGCTTCTTCCTCAGAAGATCTGAATGAAGCAGTAGCGAGAGGGGTGTTTCGAGAAAGCCTCCTCTATAGACTCAATCATTTTCCCCTCCGTATTAAACCTCTCCGGGAGAGGATAGATGATCTTCCTCATATTGCCGGAGAGATCATCAATCGCTTCGTCGGGAAAGATTTCACCAAGAAGAAGCAGATCTCTCCTGAAGCCATGGAGATTCTGAAAAATTACTATTGGCCTGGTAATCTCCGGGAATTGGAAAGCGTACTCCTGAGAAGCTGTCTCATTGCGGAAGAGGAGATGATTACCAGGCACGACATTTTCTTCACAGGAGAAGAGGTTCCCGCTCAGGGGATCAAAAGAACGCTCTTCGTCTCTCCCGTGGTTTCCGAAGAGCCAGAGACTACCTTTGAGCAGCTCTTGAGTGGTCTGGCCCATGAGATAAAGAATCCCTTAGTGGCCATAAAAACATTTACCCAGCTTCTCTCTGAACGGTTTGACGATGCTGAATTCAGAAAACAATTCTATCAGATTGTGGGCAAGAGTATCGATAGGATTGAATGGCTGACCAAGAGGGTTGTGGATTACGCCAACTTTCTGGAAACCCGGCTCATCCCCGTAAACTTTCCAGCGCTCCTCGATCACATCATTACCCAACACCAGACAGCGTTACGTACAAAAAAGATAACGGTTCAGAGGGAGGGGTTAGAATCGTTATCTTCTTCAACCGTCTTGAGTGATCCCCGTCAGCTCAGCTATATCCTGGAAAACATTATCGTCTATTGCGTTAGCGATCTGCCTGAAGGAAGTCACGTGGTCTTTTCCGCCCGGATCTCTCACCTTGAAGCGAAGGAAAGGGAACGATTCCCGTTCAAGGATCTCCTCACCGATAGGATGGTGGAGCTGAACATCACCTGCCCTTCTCTTACCCACGTCTCACCAACGGGTGTTCCTGTCTCTCTTCCGAGTACCCGGTTTTATAGTCTGGAACTGTTCCTGTCCCAGGCGATCGTCAATAGAAATTTAGGGATCATGGAAAGAACTGTGGATCAGGTGGGGACAGTCATTACGATCAAAATGCCTGTTGACGAATGTTTGCGCAAAGAGATGCACCATGAAGAAAATTCTGATTGTGGATGATGAGCTGGCCATCCGGGAATCGCTCCGGATGATCCTGCAACAAGACTATGAGGTCTTGGCCGTTTCAAGCGGGGCCGAAGCCTTAGAGAAGATGAGGGAAGGTGGAATAGATCTGGTCCTCCTGGATGTCATTATGCCTGGATTGGATGGAATCCAGTTACTGGAGAGGATGAAGAGTGAGTATGATGTCCCGGTCATCATGATCACGGCTGCCAATACCGTAAAGACTGCAGTGCAGGCAATGAGACTGGGGGCTTACGACTATATCCCAAAACCGTTCGACGTGGATGAGATAAAAATCGTAGTGCAGAAGGTCCTGTCCATTCAAGACCTCTCAAAAGAGGTAGAATACCTGCGGGCCGAGATCAGTAAAACCTATGGATTTGAAAATCTCATCGGTGGTACGAAAGAGATGCAGGAGATCTTTCGCTTGATCAACCAGATTGCCGTTTCAGACACGAGTGTTTTAATCCTGGGAGAGAGCGGTACTGGCAAGGAATTGGTTGCCCGGGCAATCCATTTCAACAGTTTGAGGAAAAATAAGCCGTTTATTCCCATTAATTGTGCTGCAATCCCTGATACCCTCATCGAGAGTGAGCTGTTTGGGCATGAAAGAGGCGCTTTTACCGGTGCGTCCAACAAGAGAATAGGGAAGTTTGAACAGGCCCATTCAGGGACGCTCTTTTTAGATGAAATTGCTGAGCTTTCCTTATCAACGCAGGCAAAGATCTTACGGTTTTTACAGGAGAGAGAATTTACCCGCGTAGGCGGGACTGAAACTGTTCATGTGGATGTCCGCCTCATAACGGCCACCAATAAAGATTTGGAAAACGCTATTAAGGATAGATCATTGCGGGAGGATTTTTACTACCGAATCAATATTATCCCAATCAGTTTGCCCCCACTGCGGATGAGAAGAGATGACATCCCCCTTTTAGTTAACCATTTTATTGATAAGGTTAATAAGAGGATAAAAAAGCACGTAAAAAGGGTGTCAGAGGATCTCATGGACTTCCTCGTTAATTATGAATGGCCGGGCAATGTACGTGAACTTGAAAATTTAATGGAACGGATGATAACCCTCTCCAACCAGAAAGTGCTCACCATTAAGGATTTACCCTCTGCATTAAAAGATAAGGCAAGACCAAGTTTGATGAAGGAAAAAGTAGTTGAAGATGAAGCAGGACAGAGTGTGATGAAGGGAAAAGTGGTTGAAGGTAAAGTATCTTTTTTAAGAGCCACAGAGGAGTTTGAAAAGGAAGTTATTTTAGATGCACTGAAAAAAACCGACAATGTCCAGACACAAGCAGCTGCTCTCCTGGGGATCTCCCGAAGGATTCTGAAGTATAAAATGGATAAACTGGGAATAGAGTCTGAATAAGTCAGATTCCTGAAACCCCCCTCATTGATGTACAAATTTGAACATCACACCCCCATTCAATAATTTTAACATAATTTCAAATAGTTAAAAAATTTAACAGTATTTGCTGTACAAAAATGTACACAAGTATCCTCTATCGATTCCTTTAAGTTTATTTCTTCTTTAAATTTCCATTTGAATAAATCATAGTATTTTCAAGATACTACACACTTTGTCATAGATAATTCTATTGTTGGCAAGAGATTTGCTCAATTTAATCTACAAATATGCGTTAGAAAGGAGAGAAGAGTGGAACGGGTTAATACAAATATTTTAGTGGTAGATGATGAGTTGGGACCACGCGAATCGATGAGGATGATTTTAAAGCCCTATTACAATGTCATTACTGCAGATAGTGGAGAGACTGCTCTTAATGTGGTGAAGAAAAAGCCAATTGATATTATTACGCTGGATCTTAAAATGCCGGGGCTCAGTGGGTTGGAGGTCTTAAGGGAGATCCGGAATCTCAGCCCGGAGACAGAGATTATCATTGTTACCGGGTTCGGGACTCTTCAGACAGCTACTGAGGCAATGAAATACGGGGTTGCCAATTTTGTGACCAAACCCTTTGATGTCTCTGACATCATCTCGGCAGTAGAAAAGTCTATTGAGAAGAAGAGGTTTAATACCAAACTGAACCATTTCTTTCAAGAGGTGCTCTCTGAAGAGACCACCGCGAGTCCTGAGATGGCCGAAGAGTCGAATGTTTCAACGGAAGGGCTTGGAGAGAAAAAAACGGCTGAAGATATCCAGGTCCTCAATGAATATCCCGGGAACTTACCCCTCTCTGAGAATCTCTTAGATATTACCGAACAAAAGGTTAAGAAGATAAAGAAGCTTAAAGATGGTTTTTCCAACGAGGTGCAGGTGCTTGAAGAGAAACTCATTCATGCAGAGAAACTTGCTACTGTAGGACAATTATCCGCAGGTTTTGCCCATGAGGTAAACAACATCCTCTGCTCCATCGGGGGCTATGCCCAGTTTGTTCAGCAGAAGATATCAAAGAAGCAGTTACCGGAGATGTCCGATGTTCGAGAGGATATAGAGATTATCATCAAACAGACAGAACGGGCAAATAAACTTATACAGAATCTCCTGGGTTTTTCTCGAAGCAATAAAAATGAGGAGAGTTTTGTGAATGTCACGGCTCTCTTTGATCGGGTGATCTCTTTCCTCAACTATAAACTGTGCAATCTCAATATTGATATTATAAGAGAATATGAGTCAACCCTCCCTAAGGTATTTGTTGACCCGAATAAACTGGAGCAGGTATTTCTCAATCTCGTCGTGAATGCCATCCATGCTATGCCTCGCGGAGGTACGATCAAGATTACAACCAGATTCCTCGGTAACCGCGGAGAAGGTTTTATCACTGTTGGTATTGCCGATACCGGTTGTGGTATCCCTGAGTCAAATCTTCAGAAGATCTTTGACCCGTTCTTCACAACCAAAGAGAAGGGCGTAGGAACAGGTCTGGGGCTTTTCATCTGTCGGAGGATCATTGAAAACTGTCAAGGGAGTATCGGCCTTACCAGCCAGGTAGGAGAAGGTACTATGTTTACCATTACACTCCCGGTTGTTAATATTCCATCTCCATCAAAACGGGAAGAGCACCCGTTGTACAATTAAGAGTTTTTCACCCCAGAGGAGGGGAAAAAATGAAAGCAGGGAAAAACTTAAAGCTAACCAGATGCGTGGATTGCAATGAGATCATACCTCTGAGCGTCTATGATTCTTATCCTGAGTACGTATATGATATTGAAAGGGATATCTTGAGAGAGCAAAAGAGGGATGATCGAAAGAATTTTGAAGACAAACATCAGAGACATCACCTGGAAGAGCTCCAGGTGATCGAAGGGAGTTGTATATCAGGAGGCCCCTACCGGGAACCAGTAAAGGCCAGTTATTTTGAAGTTACCAATGGCAGTGAAAAGTTTGTGATCAAAAAATGGAGAAAAGATATCTATGACCCCCTTACCTATGAACTGATACCCGGTCACCTTGCGTTCACTGAACTCATGTTTTCTCCCCAATACGATGACATCCGTAAGCAGTTTCAGACAGAGGTGAAGCTCACTGACCACACGGCGGAAAAAATGGAGCACTTTCTTACTGTTGTCCGGTCAGTAATCTCGCAGATGAATGAGAGTGATCTGGAAACAGAAGACCTGTACGAAACGGATAATCCTGCCATCGTGTATCTGAAATTGAACGAAGAGAAGGTCGGCAAGATACTGGAAGGATGCCGAACAGTGTTCACTCCTGAAGAACTGAAGAAGTTAGTAGTATTTATCAGGGAAAATAATGAACACGATGGGGTTATGACAGCTCTCGTGAAACGGCAATTTGAAATCAAGAGAACCGGTAGTAATCAGGAGATAGGGTAAAAACGTTTGTCCTGGAAATTAAAAAAGGGAGGAGTTTTTTGCTAACAGAATCCCTCGCCTCTTCGGTCCATCCAGTCGGGCAAGCATTTCCCTTTTTATCTCTTCGAACCTTCCCCGGTATTGAGGATTTAAACCTTGGGTGTTGACATTCTTGAGGTTGAAGGGGTTAACAAAATCCCCATGTTCTGAAATGCGATAATCTAAGTGCGGTCCTGTAGCCAGACCAGTAGAACCTACAAAGCCAATGATCTCTCCCTGTTTAACCTTAGCCCCTGCTTTTATACCCTGAGCAAAATGAGAAAGGTGACCGTAATTGGAGGCATAGGTTGCATTATGCTGAATGGTGATGCAGTTCCCATAGCCCCCTTTCCAGCCGGCGAACATCACTTTCCCGTCGCAGACCGCTTCTATGGGTGTACCCGGGGGTGCTGCATAATCAATCCCATAGTGAGGACGGTAGATCTTGAGAATGGGATGTAATCTCCGGGTGGTAAAGCTTGAACTGATACGGCTGTAGCGGAGAGGAGACTTTAAGAATTGTTTCCGGACAGATCTTCCTGCTGAATCATAGTAGCCTTCGATATCATTATTATTCTTAAAATAAAACACCTGATATGTACGCCCCTGATTTACAAATTCAGCAGCCAATATTCTCTTGGTATAGACAAATTTCCCTTCTTTATAATTATCTTCCAGGAGAACCCGAAATGAATCCCCTTCCCTGACATCAACAAAGAAATCGATATCCCATCCAAAGATATCAGCAAGATTCAACACTAATTGGGAATTGAGTCCTGCCTGGGTCGCATCTTCAAAGAATGAAGTCCTGATCCTCCCGGCAATCACCGAGAGTCGGGTTTCAAACTCAATCTCCTGCTTGATGGCAGTGAGACCTTGAGGAGAGTTGTGTACTACCAGCAAGGTATCCTGATCAATGGGACACTCTAAACGTCTCACCTCACCATTTTTTCGGTCAATTTGAATCTTGATCTCCGACCCTGGTTTCAGGCTTTTTATAGGATACAGCTTTTTTGAAGTCTGGATCAGGTCTGAGATATTCATTAACGGTGTGCCCATTCTGCGGAGTATTGCAAAGAGGGTGTCCTTTCGCTGTATCCGGTATTTTACTGTTTCAAAGCCTTTGCTCAGGAGAAGAGAGTGGTCTTCTTTGATGGTAGGGGGTTCCAGATTGTCAGCGGAGAGGAAGGAGATCCTGAAGATTAATCCCATGACGATACCGAGCGCCAAGGAGAGAGAGATACCGATTATGGCGTGCGCTCTGTCCTTGTACTCTGAGGGAAGAAGGCCCTTAATGAGATTCACTGTACCCTCTTCGCTTTATACAGAGTGTCCAGATTTTTCTCCACGATCTCTTTCTTTCCCGTTGGAACTTTCAGCTCATACTCAGGGTAGTCAGGCGGGGTTGAGAGCTTTTTCAATTCCGGGTTCAATTCTTTCAAATTCCTGAGGTCAACCTCAGTGATGCGCGCAATTTCTCTCAAATCAACTGGTTGGGAGATAGTTACCTTTTCATATGAGAAGGAGGCGTTGGAGGTAGGAAGGGAAATACCATATTTCACCGGCTGTTTGGCGATAAGGGCTGCAGCTATTGATTTGGGGACAATATTGAGGGTGTTCTTTTTGAGATAACCATCTGTTTTAAATCCCCAGAAGTCTCTCGTCTCATACCTCTTTAAAGCCTTCTTGATGGACCCTTCTCCTGCATTGAACCCTGCCAAGGCTAAATACCAGCAGCCAAATTCCTGATAGAGATCTCTGAGATACTGAGTAGCAGCCCATGTTGATTTCTCTGGATTTTTCCGTTCATCAATCCAAGGGTTGATCTTGAGACCATATTTTTTGGCTGTTGCAGGCGTGAATTGCCAGGGTCCGCACGTAGTTTTGTAACTGGCATGTGGATCAAAACCACTTTCAATGAGGGCTAAATAAACAAGCTCTTCAGGTACTTCCATCTTCTGAAAGATTTCCTTCATTAAAGGAATATACCTCACTCCCTGTGCTAAGGATCGAGTAAAGGTGCTTTTGCCCCTTGTCTGAAAAGTCCGGATAAAATATTGAATCCTTTGGTTTGCTTCCATAGGGAGAGGACTATTATTCCCCATCCACGCTAAGTCCTTTTCATCCCAGACCAACGACGAATCAAGTTCCTGAGAGTTAACAATCAAAGAAAAAAAACACAACAATAGTATTTGAATAACGAGTCTTCTAAGCATAGGGTACCAAAACCTCAGTTTATGGTTTGGCGGGTGAAGAATATACAGCCTGGATTGCTATGTCAAGTGAAAAAAGACGGTAGAGGTATCTATACACCTTAGCCTTACACGGGCGTATTGTGCCCTTTAATGGGCGTCCCTACGTGCTCCATGCTCCGCGCTCATTGCTTCGTACTATTAACGATGGGGTGGGGTACGTCAAATAAAAAATGTATTTTGAATGAGAGTTATCCGAGGGAAATGGGAGATGCAATTAAGATGAATGATGATGGGGCTCAAATGGTTTGCAAATGGCAACCGCTTCCTTTTCTGTCAAGCATTAAGTATTTGGACTTTCCCCAAAATTTTCAGAAGAGCTGAACAGCGAATGGCAGCAGAAGTTGCCGCTTATCTTCTCGTTTTGCGAGTGAAGGTATGATGCCTGTCCTCGATGCACAAAGGAGATTATAGATCCCATCAGCGATTGCATATTGACGGAAGTCCATTATTGCAAAGAATCTCTTTGCCTTCTCATATATCTTCTTGAGGAGAATGTTGAGCTTCACCTTCTTGCCCAACTCCACACTGACGAAGTAGAATACGGCCTGCACCAGAACAACCATGTTCCTTCTCCAGGGCTTTCCCTGTTTCCTTTATTATATCATGCTTCTGGAATCTGCTGTAAAGGAGGGTGGTGGAAAAGCAGTCATATCCGCCTTTTTTGCCTCTTCAACAGTTGCCTGTAGCCGGGATCGGTAACAGTAAGAACAGCGCTCATCTTCCTTAAAGGCCACGTTTCTCAGGAACTCATTGAGATCGTATTTATCCGGGCATATGAGAGCCAGGTTTTTCAGCGGTGCAAGTTCCCGCAGGGTGTCCATCCTCTTTGCGTATTCCTGAAAGGGATGGATGTTATGGTTGTAGAAGAAGGATCTCACCTCAAAGCCGCTTTTCCTCAATTCCTTGAGCGGGTAGAGCACGCAGTTTGCACAACAGGTATGGAGGAGGATTTTCATCGTGGTTAAATGATAAGTCAATACTGATAGAGTTTCAGTTGAAGTTTGTCTGGAAGGGGCAGTTAGAGTGACATTTTCATTTGGCTATCACATTTTTACACAGAATATTTTACACAGAATATTGACAACACCCTAGCGATAGGATAACTTAGTAAGTAAGTTTGGTTAGAGTGCTGCTTAGGAAGCTGCTCTGGTTTGTTAACAGAAAAAAGAGGAGGTGATAAAATGGCAGTAAAAATTGGTGAAGTTCAGTCTGAGGTGACTGGCGATGTCAGCAAGACAGCGGACATGAAGGTTCGTCTGCAAGCTGGTTTTTCGGACAAAACAAAGGAAGTTACGTTCAAACCCTCCGAAGACCTGAAAAAGGGCGACAAAGTAAAGATCACCATCGAGAAAGTGTAACTCAAGTATAGGTGGAAAATGGGAGTGGCAGAGCAGCTCCCCCAATGAGCACTCTAAGGCTTAGCTAAAGGAGAGACCTCCATTTTGCTCTATGGCAAGAGATCTCCCCTTGGTCAATACTTAATATCCACCCCTCTTGGGGTTTAGGAGAAGAGGGGTAGGGGTGATGGGGAAGCCGCTGAACCAAATAAAAGGGAGTTTAATGGGACTGTTGTTGATGCTCACTAATTAAGGTTTTCCGAACCCTGGGAACGATGATGACGAGCGGTGTCCCGATCCTGGATGGTCTCGACATCGTGGCCAGGACCGTGAACAACAAGATCGTCCAGATGGCAATCCTCGACACCCGGAAGAGTATCAGCGAAGGAAAAAGCATCGCTGAGCCCCTGAGCAGAAGCGGCGTCTTTCCTCCCATGGTTGTTCAGATGGTATCAGTAGGTGAATCCACCGGCGCTCTGGATGCAATGCTGGCAAAGATCGCCGACTTTTACGATGAAGAGGTGGATGCCTCAGTGGAGGCCCTCACCAAGTTGATTGAACCATTCATGATGATCTTCCTGGGAGG
>JAPLJA010000117.1 GCA_026388815.1 Pseudomonadota bacterium | reverse complement strand
GCCGCTTACAACTGCGGTGAAGAAAGGATCAAGAAAGAGATCGAGGAACAGAAGATAAACAACTTCTACTTACTTTCCCTTCCCCAGGAAACCGAGAGGTATATCTTCCGTATCCTCGCAATCAAGACTATCCTTGCTAATCCGGAGACGTATGGCTTTAAGCTGAAAGGGGAAGATTATTATCAGCCTGAGGATTTTGATACGGTAAAAGTAGTTCTCCTCGGCCCCGTGCACCTGAGGATCATCGCCGAGGCGGCGAATACCTACTACCGGAAGATCCGGGAACTCAACCCGGAATTCAAAGGTTACTACCTCCCGCAGGGCGAATATACCATCCGTGTCCCCAAAGGTTCAGGAGAAAAATTCCCCGAGCAGTTCGAGGCAAAGCTCAAAGAATACCACTGTGAGGAAAAGGCGGTATACATAGTAAAGCAAGGTGAGAACCTTTCCCAGATCGCAGAAAGTTTGAACGTACCGCTTGCTTCTCTCAAAGAGTGGAACAAGATCGACGACCCGAACCTCATCAAGCCCGGCCAGGAACTCATCTACAACAAGCCTATTTATAAGTAATGAATGAAGTATCGCTGCACCTATTTTCGCGAACTTTTCCGCGACGATTTATGTTGTAGAGGGTTTTTATTTGGGGTAGTATTATTCGTTAAGTCGGTGTCGTTTTTAATCAAAGAAAGTGAGCCATGAAAGCTTCAGTTCCCTGTTTAAAAGGTGTGATGAAAACAGGAAGATTTTTAGTCTCTTACCGCCTATACGGGGATAAAGGGCCGCAGCTCATATGTATCAATGGCGTGCAGCAGTCCATGGCGATGTGGCGAACCTTTGTTTCACGTTTTTCCCGCGATTACACCATAATCCTTTTTGATTTCCCGAATCAAGGAAAAGCCAGGGTTGTTTCCGGCCCTCCGCAGGTATCCCTGGAAGAGCAGGTTGAGATATTGGTGGCCGTGATGGATAAGACAGGCCTTAGCCCGGACGCGACGATATGCGCAGCGTCGTGGGGCGGTGTCGTCGCCGTCGCTTTTGCCTCAAAATATCGCGACAGGATCAAAAGATTAATTTTAGCGGGCCTGGGAACAAAGCCAAATAAAAAAATGGTAGAAACCATTAAAAATGCCGCCGGCTTGGACATGAATGACCGGGATAAGATGGCCCAAACACTGATAGGGAGTTTTGGAGGGGCGCTCCCCGAGCGATTTAAGAAGAATATCATCAACCAGTTCCGCGCCATGAAAGAAGAGAACGTGCAGGCTTTCTATGAGCATGGGTTATTCGTGATTTCTTCAAAGCAATTAAGCGATATGGTCGACCTGCGCGCCATTAAGGCGAAAACAATCCTGCTCAATGGAGAAAAAGACACCATCATTGACCTGGAAGACGTCAAATTTCTCGCTTCTCAAATCCCAAATTGCGAATTGAGAATCGTCAAAGATGTGGGGCATTTCCTGCATATGGAACGCGAAGAAGTTCTGGATATCTACGAGGATATCCTTCGCTCGTAATTGAGCCACTCCGATGAACATAGTCCATTTCCTTCTCAAAGATGTATTCCGAAAAAAAATACGCGTGTTTTTGACTATTTGCGGGATCAGCATAGGCGTATGTGTCTGTATCATTATGCTGGGCATCGGGGAGAGCATAAAAAATTCTTTTAAGGATGTCTATGGCAAGCGCCAGATTGACATCATTATTCAGGAGAAGGAGCAGCTGAGTATTTTATTGAGCCGGGTGGATGCCGGCATCTCGCAAGGAGTAAAGCGATTCCAGGCTGTCGGGGACGCGACAGCGACGCTCCTTTATCTCCATAAGCTCCAAGGATCGGCGGTGCCTGTCTTTGGGTGGGAGCCTGACAGTTTTTTATTTGATGCGGTCGAGATGGCGCAGGGCCGCCGCCCCGCCGTCGGGAAAAAAGAAGTCATGGTCGGGGAAGCTTTACTGAGGAGCTTGAAGAAAGAAAACGAGAAGCAGATAAAAATCAAAGAGGTTTCCTTTAACGTTGTTGGCGTCTATAAAAGCACCAGCCCTTTTGAGCAGTATGCGGCGGTGATGCCGCTTACGGACCTTCAGGCAACAATCCGCGAAGAAGGGAAGGCGAGTTTTATCAATGTGAGGTTAAAGTTTTCGTACCGGACAGAAGCCGTGATAGAAAACACCATAAGGGAAATAGAAAGCCTTTACCCATCCGTCGCCGCCATGAGAGCGGACACGTTTATATCCGAGAAGACAAAATTTATTGTGGTCGGGGAGCAATTTTCCCTTCTCGTGAGCCTGATCACCATTATCGCCGTGGCCTTGGGCCTGGCCAATACGATGGTGACCTCTACCTTTGAAAAAAGAAAATTCCTGGCGATTTTGCTTGCCCTGGGGTGGCAGAAGAGTGAAATAGCCGCACTTTTCTTGTGCGAATCGCTGATCGTGGCCATCATCGGAGGAGGTATCGGCATCCTCCTCGGTTTTAAAGGGATGGGGTATATCTTTGGCCTCACCAGCATCCAGGCCTTTGCCCCGGTCATGGACACTGTTCTTATATTTAAAATAGTCGGGATGATTTTAGGGAGCGCTATTTTTGCGGCCATCGTCCCTACCTGGATAACGTTGAATTCTAATCCCGTGGAGATCATCAGAGGTGAATAAGGATACGCGCAAAAGTGAGGTGTTTCGGACCGTTAACCTGCGTAAATATTATCCGCAGACACAGAGCTTCGCTCTTCGCGATGTGAGCTTGACGATCACCAAGGGGGAATTCGTGGGGGTCAAAGGCCCCAGCGGCAGCGGCAAGAGCACGCTCCTTTACCTCTTGGCCGGGCTGCACACGCCTACCGCCGGAGAAATCTATTTTCAGGAGAAGCCGCTTAAGAACATCAGAAACAAGGCACTTTACAGGAGAAAGAATATTGGCTTCGTGTTCCAGGACTTTTATCTCTACCCTCGCTTTACGGCATTAGAAAACGTGTTGTTCCCGTGCCTCCGCCGGTTTATCGTCCCCGCCTCTATCGTCAAAAAGGCGGAAACGCAGCTCGAATATTTACATATGGGCGCGAAAATAAATGTGCCGGTGGAAGTCCTATCCGCGGGAGAGCGCCAGCGGGTCTGTATCGCGCGCGCGTTGCTGAACGACCCTCAATGTGTTTTGGCGGATGAGCCGACAGGAAATCTGGATACCGAGAATGCTGAAAATATCCTGGGTTTATTGAAAAAGATAAACCAGGAATGTGGAACAACCGTTATTTTAGTGACCCATGATGAAAAGGTGTCGCATTACACGCATCGCCTCGTGCATATCGTTGACGGAAACTTAAAGGAAGACTGAAATTTTTTTAAGGGGAAAAATAGGGAAAAATAAAAAGAAAAATAGGCGCCTGTTGTTCCTCTTATGGTGAAGATAGCGCGACAGGGTATCCTTCGCTTTCTGCTGTTGATGGTCATCCCCTTGCTGTTTCTCAGCTCCGGCCATCTCTTTGTTCTGCAGAGAACGCTGCACGGGCCGACGCCCTATCTGACGATCCGGGGCGATACCCTGTCCTACGTCAGGATGATGGAGGAGAATTTCTCATCACCCCGGTCTCCGTTTAGATACAGGGTTCTTACCCCCTTCATTGCACGGATGTTGCCCTTTTCCCCAACCGAGTCTTTGAGAATCGTATCATACCTGAGCCTGTATGCGTGCTATCTGTTTATCCTCCTCACCTGCCTGAGACTCGGGATAAGTATGCCCTCTGCGACAGTAGGCTTGCTCGCAGTATTCGTTACTCCCTGGCATCTCTATTGTTATCACAACCCCTTCCTTACGGATGCATTCCAGCTCATGATCATCTCGGTGATGATATTTTCTCTCGTCTGCGGTTATTTCTCTCTCTTTGCCCCCTGTGCCATCCTGGGTGTACTCGGACGGGAGACCACGGTATTCTTAGTCCCTGTCTGGTTCCTGACCAGGGATCGCAGCAGGGGTTGCCTCCTGCTCGGAGTTGCTGTTGCAATCCTGCTTCTTCTCTGGTATGTCATGAGATCGAACACGAGCACAGTTGCATTGATATCTGAGAAATTTAATACGATTGGGATCTTTCGTGACCTCTATTCTTACGGCACCAGGGTTATGCTGAGCTGGAATTATGCTTGGGTTCTCTCGTTGATCGGGATGTGGCTCATACCCGGGGAGTACCGTGTATCGCTGATAACCTCCTTTCTTCTCTTGATTTCCTGTGCGTTCCTTACCTCGCTTATCGCCACCGATACGGGCCGGATGTTTGCCATTCTGGCGCCGGTCCTGGCTATCTTTTGTGCTCAGCTCTGTGATGCATTAAAAAAGAGTGGTCACACTCCTATAATCTTCTCCATCGTAGCAATATCTATGGTTGCTGCTCTTGTTTCCTTGCCCAACGTAATTCTCGGCGAGCAGCGCGAGACATTCCAGAGTTTTCAGGATATGAAGCGTATCTTGCTTACCGGTGTAATGTTAGGTTTTTACATCCTCTTTATTCTTCAGGATCAGATACAGGGGAGAGCTCATGGTTGAAAAGAACGCCAGGCGAATAGGGGTCTTGACCGGCGGGGGTGACTGCCCTGGCTTAAACGCCGTGATACGGGCAGTGGTGAAGACAGCGATTAATCAGTACGGGATTGAAGTCACGGGCATTAATGATGGATTTCTTGGCCTCATCGAAGACAGGATGGTTTCCCTCGGGAATGACGATGTATCAAACATCCTCACCCTGGGAGGGACGATCCTCGGTACCTCCAACCGTGCCAACCCGTTCAGTTATGCGGTGAAGGAAGGCGAAGCCTGGGTTCGCCACGATGTTTCTGCGAAAGTCATTGAACACTATAAAAAAAGAGGTCTGGATGGCCTCATCTGCATAGGGGGCGATGGGACACTTTCTGTGGCCAGGGATTTTCTGCAAAGGGGATTGCAGATTATCGGCGTACCCAAGACCATAGACAATGACCTTTCAGAGACTGACGTGACGTTCGGGTTCGATACGGCAGTGGCAAATGCTACTGATGCCATTGACAAGATTCATACGACGGCCCAGTCTCACCACCGGGTAATGGTCGTGGAGACCATGGGAAGATATGCAGGATGGCTTGCCCTTTACGCCGGCCTGGCTGGTGGAGGTGATGTCATTCTCATCCCTGAGATCCCCTATGATCTGAAGAATGTTGCCCGTGATATCAGGGAGCGGGTGAGGAGGGGAAAACGCTTCAGCATTGTGGTTGTGGCTGAAGGTGCAAAGCCTGTGGGGGGTGATATGGTGGTGAAGAAGGTGGTGGAAGGAAGCTTCGAGCCGGTCCGGCTGGGCGGGGTCGGGATAAAACTTGCTGATGAGATAGAAGAGCTAACCGGCATCGAAACCCGGGCTATCGTGCTGGGACACATCCAGAGAGGTGGCAGCCCGACAGCCTTTGACCGGATACTCGCTACCCGTTTCGGGAATGAGGCAGTTCACCTGATGGCAAAAGGAGAGAATGGCATGATGGTGAGCATAAAAGGTGATATACTTGCTTCGGTCCCCATTGAAAATGCAGTGGGAAAGCTCAAGCTGGTTCCCCTCAATTCTCCTCTTCTTGCGTCTGCACGCTCCCTCGGCATTTCCTTTGGAGACTAAAGGATATCTGCTTCGGGGATTAAGTGTTCTTCCCAGTTATCTTTTTGACCAAGTCATCCAATAGGGTATAGACCACCGGGATAACAAAGAGGGTGAGCAGGGTGGAGGTGGTCATTCCTCCAGCAGCGGCTATTCCCATGGGGGCACGGGATTCCCCGCCTGCCCCGAGGCTCAGGGCAACCGGCAGGGCACCGGCAATCGTGGTCACGGCAGTCATGAGGATGGGACGGAGCCTCACCTTGCCGGCCCGCAGTACCGCCTCATTCCTTTCCATTCCCTGTGAACGTAAGTGAATGGTGTAATCCACGAGGAGAATCGAGTTTTTCACCACCAGGCCGGTCAGCATGATCATGCCGATCATGCTCATGATGTTGATGGTATTACCGGTGATCCAGAGGTATCCGAGCGCTCCAATCATGCTTAAAGGTACAGCTAACATGATGGTAAAGGGGTGAATGAAGCTCTCAAACTGTGCGGCCAGGATCATATAGGTAACGACTACAGCGAGGCCAAGGGCAAATATGATTCCAAGGAAAGATTCCCTCATTTGTTCAGCGCTTCCGGAAAGCGCCAGACTGTATCCTTCGGGTAGAACCTCACCGGCAATCTTCTGGGCATCCTTTACCGCCTCGCCGAGGGGTTTGTTTTCCAGGTTGCCGTAGATGGTGACACTTCTCATCCGGTCCTTCCGGTTGATGATGTTGGGGCCTATCTCCTCGCGCACGTCCACTACATTGCTCAAGCGGATGAGGTCCTTTTTCTGCGTTCTCACCAGGAGGCGGTCAATATCTTCCGGTATCTTTCTCTGGTCAGCGATGAGTCTCACCCTGACATCATAACTTTTTCCGCCCTCCTTAAATTTTGTTACATCCTGTCCCCCGATCATGGTGTTGATATTCTGGGCGATGGACAAGATGTCCACACCCATGTCTCCAGCCTTGTTCCGGTCGATGTAAACCCTGACCTCGGGCTTGGTGAGCTCCATGTTTGATCCCACGTCCACCACTCCGGGAACCTTCTTAAGTTCACTGATAATCTTGTCAGAGATAGAAGCCAGTTTATTCAGGTCAAACCCTTTGATATCGAACTGGAGAGGGGAGGTCCTCTCACCGTGAGAACCGCCCAAGGTGATTTCATCAATATACGCCTTGACCCCGGGTATCTTATTGAGCTCTTTTCTGAGTATGGCCATGACCTGCTGCTGGGTAAGCTTCCTCTTACTGCGGTCAACCAGCTCAAGAAACAGGATCCCTTTATTTGTCTCCCCCCGTTGAAAACCACCCGCTGCGGCGAAAATTGTGTCTATCTCGGGTATCCTTCTGGTTG
>JAPLJA010000176.1 GCA_026388815.1 Pseudomonadota bacterium | reverse complement strand
AGCCCTTCTCAAATCTTCCTGTAAAGATTCTACCGACCTTTCATAGAGGTCAGTATCTCCTGCTGCGAGGTTGGGCAGGTACGGCAGATGAACGATGAGGGGAGAAATCCCTGAGCGATGCAATTCGTTCCGGAACGCCCGCATCTCTTCAGCAGGCAGTTCATCGAAACTCCACCCTCTGGGATTTCGGCTGAAAATCTGGGCTGTCTCGCACTTTCTCTCTTCTGCCCGCTCCACTGTCTTTATCATACTGCCGGAAATGGAAACGTGAAAACCGAAACGCATTGTTGCCCTTTTTGCAGGAGTCAGAATTCAAAAGTCAGAATTCAGAATAAATGATTTTCTTCTGACTTCTGTCTCCTGTATTCTGTATTCCTTTAGTTGCATATCAAAGCTGAGTTACATTCTCCCATACCTGAACACCTTCATCCCCACCAGGATCGGATTCAGCATAAGCTGGTAGGCAAATGATATCTCCGTATGCGCTGCAAAGCCGCAGAGGCTGCAGTTGATTGCTCCCCGGCTCTTCACATAACAGCCGAAGTTGATCCTTCCGTCAGGCTCCACGTTTGCCAGCATCCAGTCCTCGCACTTCCAGGAGTTGTCCCGTAAGGCTCTGAGACATTCAAAAGAATCTGAGAGAGCAAACCCCTGTTGTTTCAATGTTATAAGCTCTTCCAGCACTTTTCTCCTCTCTGGAAACGAGAGACACAGATAATCTTCATTATTGTAGGGATAGTGGAATTGAATGGTAACGCCCTTTACTTTTCCTTCCAGGAAGCGGACCAGATCAGGGATTTCCCTGAAGTTTAGTTTATTGATGGTGATGTTAGCCAGGATATTGGGGTGGCGTGAATGCCGGATGTTCTCCATCACCACATCAAACGTCTTCCCCCTGATGGAATCGTTGGTTTCTTTCATGCCATCGATGCTCACCCAGATTATATGAGGATTAATGGTAAGCGGGAAGGTCCCGTTGGTCGTCACTCCCACGCTGTAGAAGAGTCTTTTCGCTTCTTCCACCACCTCTCCCAGGCCATAATTTCCATCCCTCCAGAGAAAAGGCTCTCCTCCCTCAAGGATCAAGATCCTAACTCCTGATTGACGCAGCTTCCCCATCACATCCCGCACCTGTTCAAAGTTAAGCATCGTTTCCTGGCTGTTCTTCCAGAAAGGACAGTGGACGCAGCGGAGGTTGCAGTGGTGGGTCAGCTTGAAACCGGCAAGCAGAGGAATTCTCTTCCCGGCGAAGCGGCACCGGAGATAATACCACAGGAAATAAAACAACCACGATGGGTTATACAAATGCTACTCCTTGAAAAACAGGGTCGAAGGGTCGTAGGATCATGGGTCGAAGGGTCAAGAGAAAAATATTGATCGAAGAGTCAATGTGTTTTTCACTTTGTTCCTACGCCCCTTCATTTTCGCCCCTTCGCCCCTGCATTTATTGCCCCTTGCCCCTATCTTTTCATGGCAAGCGCCCAAAGATATCCATGTGTCGGTCGCTTACCATTTCAACCTCGAGCATGCTTAACCCTGCGCAATCGAGCTGTACCCTTATCTCTTCCGGTGTATAGGCAGATAACAGGGAACGGTAATATTCCTCACGGAGCAGTTCCGATTCATGCTCTGCGTACCTGCTGACAATCGTCCGGGCTGCCTGCGGGCTTGCTGGCCGGGCCAGGTCGCGAACCAGTACGGTTGCTTCTGGTTTTGCGAGCCGTTTTACTTCGGCCCAGAAACGTGTAATGTCGGTTATGTGGTGGAGGATGCTGTTGCTGAAAATCACATCGAATAATTCTGGTGCCAGACCTGTACATTTGGCATCAGCCAGCACGAGGGTAATTGCATCTGATAAACCGGCCTCCCGGATTGTCTTCTGTGCATAATCGAGCATGGGACGAGATGCATCTACAGCCACGACATGCCATCCCGGACAGGCACGCACAATCCGGGCCGGGATATCTGCCGGACCTGTTCCGAGGTCAAGCGCCTTCACAGACTTGAGATGTCCCGCAAGGTCGAGCAACCGTTCAACAAAAGCCTGATTCACCTCTGCGAAATCCGCACGTGCGTATGCCTCAGCTTCGTGAGGGCTGTCCATGAATTCAGGCTCTGGCTTACGTCGGCTGGAACTCACTGTAATTCTACTTCCGGATAACTATTTTGGATATCTTAACCCGGGTACGCTATTCCCTTGCTGCTCATGACGTCCTGTTTCCGTTATCAGGAGATTCAGGATGATCAGTTACTATTACCTTATTTTTTACATACCGTACATACACGCCGCTGAGCAGCCAGATCATCATGAGCAGCATAATGGCGCCGGTGATGTAGCCAAAGCTTTTCCCGAAGGACTGCTGAATAAAACCGGCGCCAATCAGGGTACTGGGTATTGCCTGCGGCATTAAGCCGATGAGCGCTCCTATCAGATAATCCGTGTGCCTGACACTCATTAACACCAGGACAATATTGACAACGATTCCGGGCATCGGAAGCTGGCGCAGGAGGACGATTGCAGGGATTCCCCCCTTCTTAAAAAGCTGAGCGAGGATGCTCAGTGAAGGCTTTTGCCTGAGTGCCAGGTCACGCCCGCCCCAGCCGATAAAGAGGAACTGGACATAGGTTCCAAGTAACGTACCGAGCTGTGACCATATCAGTCCCCAGATAAATCCAAATGCCATACCTCCCAGAGTGCAGAGGATAAGGCGGGGGAATCCAAAAGCCACCAGCAGGAAAACGCCGAGGGTGTAGATAAGGGGCGCTGCTATACCGGCGTGTTGCAGGCTTGCGCTAATTTCCTGGATGTTCCTCAAATAATGTCTTAAAGGAGAGAAATATACAACGAGCAGACCTGTGCACAGAAAAGACAGCAGGAGGAGCCCTTTCACCAGCGGCCGGGACCATGATATCCTTTCGCTGTCAATCTTTATCTCTTCTGTCAATTCCATGGCTTCACATAATCTTTTACATCTGTTTCATCAACACGTGACGAGACTGCTGAGATGAGAATATACGAGAAGAAAGGGGGGTGTCAACCTGTGACGTATAAAACTTACTGCTGTACAATGCTACGGTTAGATATAAGCAGGAATTCACGATGGCCTATATCAGCCTCTCTTAAGGGATAAGCCTCCGGGAGAGATCCTTTTACTTTTTCTAAATCATCTTTCTCAATGAGGCAGAAGATCCTCTTCTCTGATGTAAATAACCTTGATAAATCTTCCTGAAT
>JAPLJA010000135.1 GCA_026388815.1 Pseudomonadota bacterium | reverse complement strand
GAATGTGATAGCTCAAGAAATAAGCAAGGGTCACCTTAAGGATTCCCTCAAGCGTACCTTTATCAGGAACGCGTAAAAACTCCTCCTGAGCTATTTTTCAATTTCCCTTACGGTATTAAAACCTCCCCACACGGCATCCATAATCGTGTTCGGTTTCACGCAGTCACCAATGCTGATAACATTGCTTATCTTTTCAAGTGACTTACTAAGTTCGTTTTCCGAAAATAGACGGCCTGCAAAAACAAGACTGTCCATTGGAATCTTTTTCTCGACACCACTGTGATCGGCCACCACGCCGTTTTTCCCCAGCTTTACAGGAATCGTGCCTCGAAGCACACGGATATTGGCAGCCTTTATCATCTCGAGAAGCATGAAGCGGTTATTGTGGTCCACGGTATCCATATCCAGATCATCGGAATCCAGTCGAGCGCAAATGGTAACCTGCTTGCCCTGGTGCGCCAGGTAAACAGCGGTTTCGCAGGCGATAACGCCGCCGCCCATGATAAGGATTTTTTTCCCTTGCGGCTCCCTGCCGCTGAACACCTGGATCGCTGTCAGCACATTGTCCGCAGCGTCAAACGGGGGAGGCTCCATGCTCGCTCCCGTAGCAAGGATGACATAGTCTGCCCCGAAGCTTTGGATATCCCCGGCAATGGCCCGCTTATTCAACACAATATCGATTGGCAAACGCCGTACAAGTCCATTGAGATACTGTATGTAGTCTGCAATATCATGCTTGAAATCCGGCTTTGCAGCCAGCCAGAGATTTCCGCCCAGCCGGTCAGAGGCTTCCCAGAGGGTAACCTCAAAACCCCGTTCTGCGCCAACCCGGGCTGCTTCAATGCCAGCCGGCCCGCCGCCGACCACCAGGAGCGACCGTTTCTTTTTGAGCGGAATGAGTTGCCACACGGTTTCGTGCCCGGTGATAGGGTTCAGCGCGCAGCTGGTCGGTTCTCCGGCAATCATCTGCCACAGGCAGCCTTCATGACAGCCTATGCAGGGACGGATCTCGGCGGTCCTGCCGCTCTGAACTTTATTTACCCATTCCGGCTCGGAGAGCAGCCCTCTGCCGATGGCGATAAAATCGGCCTTGCCCTCAGCCAGTACTCTTTCAGCTGTTTCCGGGTAGTGTAACCGCCCCACGGCAATAACCGGAAGCGTGCTGACCTTTTTGACTTTCCCGGCCAGGTCCGCCATGCAGCCCGGCGGCTGATACTGAGGCGGATGGGGCCACCAGCCTGTCTCGTAGCAGCCGGCGTCAACATGCAGTGCGCTGACTCCCATATTTTCAAGCTCTCCGGCGATCCAGAGCCCCTCCTCCTCTTCTCTGCCGCCTTCAAGGTAGTGTTTAATACCGAAGCGGTAAATAATGGGGAAATCAGCGCCGGCCTCGCGCTGAATTGCCTCAATCGCTTCACGGGCAAAGGTGAGCCTCTTCTCCCGGGAGCCGCCGTAGCGGTCATCGCGCCTGTTCCAGAGGCCGGTCATGAACTGGTCCATCAGATATCCCTCGTGGCCGTGCAGCTCAACGCAGTCCGCTCCGGCTTCGCGGCAGCGCTTCGCAGCGTAGCCGAAGGCCCGGGCATGCGCCTCTGCTTCTTCCGTAGTTATGGCCCTGGTATTAAAATCAGGATTATCAGGCATATAATAATTCGTGTTTTCCGAGGCCGAAACCGGCTTTACACCTTCGACTATTACAGGAAGCGGGATAACTCGGCCGAACCCGGCGGTCAGCTGAATGCTCAGCCTGCAATCATAGGAATGAAGTGTTTCTGCAAGGCGGCGCATCGAAGTTAGGTGCTTGTCAGAGGCCACGTTAAACAATCCTTTTGCAACGGGCTCCAATGCCTGGGAAGCGAATACCATCTCGGGTGTAATAAGGCCAACTCCGCCGGCGGCCCTGGCCTCATAATAGGCCCGCATGCGCTCACCCCAGTCCCCGTCAGGGTCATGCAGACCGTGGGCACCCATCGGCGCCATAATGATACGGTTCTTAAGCTCCATCTTACCGATACGACCAGGTTCCAACAATTTCATACTGAATCCTCCTTGGTTGCTGTATGCTATAGAGAAAATAGGGACTTGAGCATATACATACCCCTTTTCCTCGCTTCCCCTTGAAAGACATTTTTATAAACCATGTGAACATATCTTGCATATTTTATAAGGCCAGAGGCCAAAAGAAATTAATGCTCTCATCATTCGATAATAGGTGCCATTCCAAATGTCATAAATATCTCTCTCATTGATATTGCCAAATATGATTGATGAAAGGTAATCGTTACAACATAATACAGCATTTCCGAGATAATCGATGGTTATTCGATTTACTAAGTCGCACCACTTGAACTTCTTAGCTTTACTGATTTTTACCAGGCCGCCTCTATTCATCTTTTCTGTTTCTTCACTATAGTAGTTCACACATTCAACCGTATAAAGCTCAGGATAATTGTCCTTAATAAATTTCAACGTTTCTTTTATTGTTTCACTTGCTTCTTCTGAATGCTGAGAGATCCGAAATAAATCCACCCCTAATTTTTTTAACTCTCTGTATTTCTGAATTGTCAACAAATCACCATTGGTGAATATATTTATTTTAACGAAAGGAAGTTGATCTCTTATATACTTCACAAAGGTTGGCAGTCTTTGATCCATAAGAGGTTCTCCATAAAAATTGGGTGATATTGTTCCTTTAAAATTATTTTTTTTTAATGAATCTATAGCGGTATAAAAATTCTCTTCCTTCATGTATCCTTGTGGTCGCCCGACTGTTGCATTAGGACAATACCAACATTTTCTATTGCAAATAGAGGTTGTCTCAATTTCAATTGATTCTAACGGAAGATGGCCTATTGCTGTGCGGGAAAAATATATAAGGCTGGGATAAATGTGTCTTCTCTTCTCCCAAAGAGTCATACTTTTACCCATGGGTGAAAAATATAACGGGGCGCTGTTGCCCCTACTTTCAACACAGTCTTTTTAGCATGCAACAGCTCAGGAGATGAAGAGGTTCTTGGTTGAAAAATTCGGGTCACTCGTCATGTTGATCCCGAGTCTCATCTTCACGTTCGGGTCAAACCCCGGCAGTACCCGGGCAGCGTGGAGGTCGAAGATGAGCTTCCCCCCCAAATTCGAGATAGAGCTTGTCCCCGAACATGTGTATCCGGTCAAGGATTGCCCTGGACTGCTCCTGCAAGGACAGCTCATGATCAAAGCCCTTTTTATTTCCTATGGTAGAGCACCTCTTTGCTCGTGGAGTAATTGTAAGGCTACACATATACCAGAAAGTAGAGGGAAATATAAAGATTTTTTCTGGAGCGGGTGATGGGGGGGACGGGATACTATATCCTCAATCTTTCCACCCCATACGTATCCACAATCTGATGGAACTGGATTACCCTTCCCTCTACCGGTGTATTGCGAAGCAACTGCACCGACTTTTCCAGTATCGTGAGAACCCCGCCCAAGTCCGTGAATTCAGTTACGGTCCGGGCAATCCTGGGAAAGCGCGCACCTGACCCTCCCACGGCAACCTTGTAACCTCTCTTCTCGGTAAAGAGGATCCCTTCCTCGCAGACCTCCACGCAGCCGGAGCACTTGATGCACCTCTTCTCATCAATGACCGGTCCTCCCTCGCTCAGGGAGATAGCGTCCTGCGTGCAGTATTCAACACAGGTGCCGCACTGGGTACAGCCGCTTTCTTTTACCCCCACTTGGTAAGCCCCGAGCACTGCAAAGTCTGAGAAATAAGGGGAAAAGCATGCGTTGGGGCATCCGGTTACGCCGATCCTAAACATGTGGTGAGACATGATGGAGGTCGTAGCCTTATCGAGGAGTATCCGGGTAATACCAAGCTCTTTCAATTTGTTTCGCAGCGGCGTCAGGAGCTGCCGCATCTGCTCTCTCTTCTCCATGGTACTTGCCCCGAACTTTGCCGGGCAGAGCTCAATGGAGTACAGCTGTTCTGGCTCCTCCACATAAAATTCGTCAGGGAGTCCGGCATCCTCTCCCCGTGCAAGCCTGCGCATCAGCTCCACGGACTCTTTTCCCAGCGCCTGTTCGTACCCCTTCTCTGTCTCCCGGGCAATGTCCGCCGTAACTCTCCCCTGCCCTTTTTTCTCTGCCCTTCGCTCTGCATCCATGATGGCAAAGTGCGCAATCATGGGAGGCAAGGGGATTGCTTCTACCATCTCTCGCGCTTCTTTATCCCATTCCATAGTATTGACTCCTTTCTATATATAAATAGAGGCACATCACATTTATCATTTTTGCCACTCAATATTCAATAAAAGAGTTAGGAGGAGTACCAATAGATGGTATCCCTCTCTGTCTTAGAAATTAACCTCTTTTGAAGTATGGATCAAGGGGGGGGGGTGATGGGAGGGAATCTTGAACTAAAATTTTCAGGGTGCAAGAATGAAAAAGATTGGTGTCATAAGTCAAAAGTCAAGACCTGATAGGCTTTTTCTCGCACAGTTGATTTCTTAAAGAAAGATATTTCTTTATCTATTTATCTATCCTGTAAACCTGCCTCGGCGTCGCACTCATCGGTCCGTGCATGGTGTTGTTTCCGTTGAGGTCTATGTCCTCTAACTTGTAGTAGTAAGTTCTGCGATTCTTCACATCCTTGTCAATGAACTCATACGATGCACCTTGAGTGGGGGAACCTTCTGCCGGGATTAAGTAACTATTTATTTTGAAATATTCTCCGTCCTCGGCTTCTGCGCGGTAGAGGTTGAACCCAGCATTATCAATTTCTGATTCTGTCTCCCATCTAATAATAATTTGATGGTTGGCTGGTGATGCAGTAAAGGAGGAAAGTTCAATTAACGTAGGAACCGGCCCGCGCACTGCCCGTACATTAATGGTGTACGTTTTACCGGAGTAGAGAGCGTTGCCAAAATTAAAATGGACCTCATAGGCGCAACAACTCCCCTTGCTGGTATGGGTCGTGGATGCCCAATAGTCATATGCGGACGATGAAATAGAAAAATAGGTGGTATTGATGCAGGGATTGCCCCTACTGTAATCTACCAGAGACTGTAGCTCATTAACATTGGGCAACCGCCAGTCATTATAGCCGGCAAGGGTCAGGGTTTCACAATAGGACAGGGCTCCCTCCCAGTCTTTTTGTGTGCTGCCGTCCTTCTGCCACATCAGGCCGGTAGATAAATCAGTTACTACGCCATCACCATTGTCTTTTAGAACCTGGTTTGACTGCGCACCCCGCACAGCACGCACATAAAAGCTGGTTGATTTTTTATAGAAGGTACCGCTTACATAGCCGCTATAATCAAAATAAACACACCAGGCATATTCATTGTACCCTGTGCCCTCATGAAGGTTGGTGGACGATGACCAGTACTTAGCTCCATTGGGAGTATCGGGGAAATAGGTCGGGTTGATTGCTGGGTCTGTCCTACCCTTATCAGCAATAAAGGACAGCTCCTTTATTGTAGGCAGGCGCCAGTCAGAAAATCCGCCATAATTGTTTGCATTGAGGGCATTGATAAAATCCTCTGTATCTGTACCGTCCCCTGGTGTGCCGGCAAAGCCGCCGTTTGTGGCAGGGTTGCTGTCATACCAAGTATAGGTATTATCAGCATCGTTAGGATTTGTATAATCCTTAACACTATCTTTATTGTTCTTTTCTTCCCAGATAAGACCGGTCACATTATCCAGCACCATTGCCCACGAGGTTGCTGAGACAGGTAAGTCATTACCGTTTGCATCAAGCTTGGTGTAATATGGTGGGTTTATAGTATAATCTGAATCTTCACCAAAGGTACTAGTGTAGGATTGTGTCTGACCTGTATCTGGAACAGGGCTTGCAAAAACATTAATCGATGATAGAAGTAATAAAACAAAAACCCCTAAAAGAATTCTTTTTCTCATAAACCCCACCTCATTTAAAGTTAAATAATAGATCGTTAACTAAACCGAAGAACTTTAAAAAAAGCGTTATTCTGAACAGCTTGCTGAACTAAAAAAATATTAACCTTTTTATGAAGCCTTAAGATTTTTGTTTCGCTTGTAAATTTTCAGAATGTTTTTTAATATCCCTATAAACAATATTCTGTCATATAGAATGGCTTTTGTCAATAAAATTGATAAGAACTCGCTTTTATTGATAATTGATAATCGGAGGGGCCAATTTGGGCATTTGGGGGTCAAGTCTTGAATTATCAGATTACAAGATTACACAATTCTTTGAAAACAGACGCAACACCCGTTTCTCAAACGCAGACTACATTCTTTGCGAGCTACATGGGTCACGTTTTTCTTTACCCTTTATGTTCTCTCCATATCATTACCGCTAAGCAGGCAGTGACGATGCTTGCAAGAAGGCTCACCCACAGGGGTATCGTAACGCCTCCGGCGATTATGTGCACCTGAAAAATAAACCGTAAGAGCTGTGCTATTGATATGAGTATGAGAAATACTACTGCAATAGTAGTCGCAGGTTTCATGCCTTCTCCTTGCAGGGCAATGGGAACACCCCTCATTTGGAAATACTAGGAAATACTAGGGACACATCCCTATTAAAAAATCTAAAAAATGCCTTTCCACAATCAGAAATCTATTCACTATAAGTTTTCCATAAATTCATCAACACTCACCCCTGCCTGTTTCAGAATACCGCGCAGAGTACCAACTGCTAACTCCTTGTGTAACGGAACAACGCAGCCAATAACCTTCTCTGAGGTCTGTTTTTTCAATACTACATGACCGCCTCGTTGACGAACCTGTTGAAAACCGAGTTTCTCTAATACCCGGATAGTTTCTTCTCCGGATACCTTTCTTAGCTTAGGCACCTACCATTGCCTCGAATGTCGTCATGATTGGCTTTGTAACGTCAGGTAACGGAAACTCCTCCAGATATAGTTCAGTAGCCTCCTTCAGGTTTGCAATGGCTTCCTCCATGGTATTGCCCTGACTTACAGTACCAACCTCCGGGCATTCTGCAACGTAAAGGTCCCCCTCTTTATGCACAACAGCGGTAAAAGTTTTTACTGGCATCTCATACCTCCTCTACCCACATGGGCAGTCAATAATACAGGCTTTGAATATTAATTTTTTATTCTGAACCCAAAATTGCGTGACGTTTATCAAGCCAGGTTTTATCTTGCTGATCTTTGACGTACGGGTGTTAGGTCTGTTCGTGACATGGATATCCATTATTCCTCGGTTTTAAAAATGGTGCTACGGGTAAAACAGGGCAACAGCCCCTAATTTAAGCCTTATACGTCCTGCGGCTTGAATGCCTTCGCTTCCCCACTCCTCATGTAGAAGCTGGTAAAGGTCGAGAGGTCAATACCGAAGATGAAGAGGGGATCGGCCTTCTTGATCTTCTCCCGCTGGGAGAGGTTGAGGAACTCTTCGTTGATGGAGATGCTCACGATATCGCCGATGAGGTTGGACTGGTTCTCGTTGGGATGAATCACCTGTGCCAGGCGGCACTCGATGTGCTGGTAGCACTCCTTGATCCGGGGCGGCCTCACCTTTTCAGCTGGGATGGCAGTAAGCCCTGCCTTCTCCAGCTCATTCACCCCTTCGTCATACAGCTTGCCGCATTCACTCACCTTGGGATGGAGTTGGAAGGAAGGGTAGTTGATGACGAACTCACCGGTTGCCTCGATGTTCTGGGCGGTATGCCACATCCGGTTTGAACCGATCATCATTTGCGGTCTCTCCGGATCTCCGGAATAGGGCATCACCAGGCCAAAGGGTGCGGCATTGACTCTGCCCTGCGCATCCACGGTGGTGACGATGGTCACCTGAAAGCACATGCAGAGCTTATCCAGGTGCCAGAGGAATTCAGGGGTGATTGGTTTTTTCATAATGGTGCCTCCTTTCACCACCCCATCATAACCGAAGCCCTTGCCAGTTCCATATAGGCATTGGGGAAAACCCCCATCTGGATGGTGAAGAAGGTGGTAATGGTGAGCGCTGCAATCAGGGCCGGATTGGCAAGGGATAAGGTAACTTCCTTTTCCGGCTCCCGCATGTACATGAGGACGGTGATACGGAGATAGTAATAGACTGAGATCAGGCTGTTCATCACCCCGATGATGGTAAGCCA
>JAPLJA010000173.1 GCA_026388815.1 Pseudomonadota bacterium | reverse complement strand
CACTCTGATAAAGTTTTGATAACTATCAATGAATGTAAATAACGTTTCTGTCATCGATACCAAATATTCAAAGGGAAATAATCCTATCCAAATATTTCCTTGTATATCCCGGGAATTTTTCGAAGAGCTTTTTTACTTTGTTCATGGAGAGTTTCTTTAGATCAAGTTCGTCTGAATCTAATGAGGTCAACCCTCTCGATGCAAAATAGACAAGATCGAGAAACGCCTTTTCAGGCTTAGCAATATACATTCCAGCCTGCATATCATATCCCCAGAAGAGCGCTCTTTTTATCTGCCTGAATTCGATATCCCTCCCGCCAACGGTGAACCTTCTGGTCTTCCTCGTCGTGGCAAAGGTCAGGGTATAGGGCACGAGGTTGAGGACACCATACCGAGAAAGTGCAGACTCAAAGGAGAGATAATTTGGAAGATAGAGAGACGAGGCAATCTTCTCAATGGCAGCCTTTGCGGTAAAAAGTCGATATGTACCCCTGCTCATTCTTTCAAGGATCCCGCTATCAACCAGACGCTTTAGGGATACATACAGGCTCTCTCTCGCAAGACCTGTTATCTTTTCCATGTCCGCAATGGAGTAGAATGGTTTATTAAGCTGTTCAAGAGACTTAATAAAATCTATCGTTTTCATGTCTTCAGCTTATCGATGACGGGCCAGAAATCCTTTGGAAGATATTTCCTTAATTCACGGGTGAGTTCTCTTTTGGGAATTGAAGCGGCCCCAGGGTTGTATGCCTTATTCAGTTTCTGAGATATATACCAGAGGTCAAACATGTCTTTTGGTTTTGTCCTTCCCTTCATACATGCGAGCTTGTCCTTATACAGTTGTTCAAGGGTAGCAACCCTGCCGAGACACTGGAGCGATGAAACAGGCGATGAGATGAGTGCAAGATCAGATGTATAACCCTTTTCACGCCGTCTGGAGATCTCAATCTTGATTCTGAAAGGCATTGGCAGGTAATCCTGGATAACCTTAATCTCTCCGATGTAGGTGTAATATTTCTCTTCCAGATCTGTCAGGACAAGTTCTGGATAGGGCGAGGCAACTTTTTTAATAACGCTGAGAAATGTTGTATTCCCGGCCTCTTCGGCAAGGGAAAAGTCAAGGTCTTCAGAGAACCGCGGCGATCCATAGACAAGCCTCAAGGCAGTTCCGCCTTTAAATATGAGGAACTTTCCTTCCGGGCTGTCAAAAAGTCCTTTCAACAGGATAGTCTCCCAAGACTCTCTGACAATCTGGGTAACGTCAATCTTTACATTCTTTGCTTGTATTTCCGCTAATTCACGTTCCATGTTTCTTAACCAAATTGTTAAGTTTTATGGAATTATATTTTACGACGGATATTTTGTCAATAGGTGAGGTAACGGAGGAACGTGAGGATAGGGTAGGGGCGAACCGCCGGCTCACCCCTCCGTTTTATTTGAGCAGTCCCAGCTTCTCCATCTCCCCCTTCACAAACCCCAGCTTAAGCTCCTCAAGCTTCCTCTTTGTCTGCAGGCCGGTTGGGACATCGTACCCGCGGAGGGCGTAGTATTCATCCTTCATCCTCTCAAACTCGGCACGGTCGAGAGTCTTGCCCTTTCTTACCACCATCTGGTCGCCAGGCCCCGGCAATTCGAGGTCAGGGTTGAACATGCCAAAGACACCATCTGAGGTTTCCACACCCTCAGTAAAATTAAACTCGTTTAAGGTATCATCCTTCCTTCCTGCTCTCCCTTCGCGTCCGAGGATTGCCCTCTGGAGGTTGAAGGAACGATCGCCTAAATGGAGGTAGTCTTTCTCGCTCATGTTCCTTCCAGTTACTGCCTCAAAGAGCTGGGCTTCAAAGGTGGGATCCCCCATGTGGTCTTCCTTCTGGTCGGTATCCATGATCGGAAAGTAGCGGTCGCATGCCACCAGGGTTTCTTTTGCATGCTGGCGGTTCTGTATTAAGTAGGCGGCCATTGCCTTTCCGTCATAGGTGGAAAAATCCACTGCCTTTTCGCTCCCCCAGACACGCTTGGCAACCTTGCGCAGATCGTCTGTGGTAAATGGGGACATGGCACCTGAGGTGGTATACCAGAGTGCCCACTTAAGGAGGAGGAAGTTCACCTCGTGGAGCTGGATAATAGGGTTCCTCGGCTCAGTGGCATAGAAGAGGGCAGTGATGAGGAAGACCCTCGCACCGTAGGAGTCATTGACATACCCGGAAGGGGTTACCCGTTCGAGGCCTGCTTCCTCTGAGGCTTTGCCTTTCTCGATTGATGCCCTGCGGGTGCCCAGGGCAAGGAGTTCGCCGAAGCCCTGTCTCTTTACGGTCATGTTAACCATGGATTCGAGGAACTCAAGGCTTCCGATTTTTGAGAGGGGTAATCCCGTTTCCTCTTCGCTCAAGATTTTCCTCTGGAAGCACTTGTAAAGCCAGTTAATGAGGTTGGACATCTCCCCGGTGTCAAGGCCGAAGCGGTCGCAGAGCGAGGTGCCG
>JAPLJA010000297.1 GCA_026388815.1 Pseudomonadota bacterium | reverse complement strand
TACAGTCTGTTCCCTGCCTCCTTAAACCATGATAAGTTGATTGGGTGTCTGAGCCCTTGTTACGCGGGAGGATTGGTTTGGAGGCATACCCTGCCTGATCCTGAAACATCAGGAGGAGGTGATCCATGGGTAAGTTTTATGTAGGGATAGACATTTCAAAGGATAGGTCATCTGCAAATGGTATCGATGACCATGGCAGAAGTCGGTTTGAAATTTCATTTGATATGGATGGTACCGGGTTTGAAGAACTTCTGAAGGTGATTGAGGCCAACAGTGATGGCTATGAAAATGTTGTGGCCGCAATGGAATCTACAGCATGTTATCACATTAATCTGTATTCGTTTCTTTCAGCAAAAGGGATCAAGGCCTTCATTATAAACCCGCTTCTCATTGCAAACTATGCCAAGCTCTCGTTGAGAAAAACAAAGACAGACAAGAAGGACGCAAGAACCATAGCCCAGTTTATTCTTGCGCACAAGGACTCAGTAACACAGCTTGCAGTCTCTCAGGATCTGCAGGATATCAGAGACATGGCCAGGGAGCGGGAATCTCTGTGCCATCAAATATCGGCAGTGAAGGTGGAGATACAGCGGGTTTTACAGACGACATTCCCCGAGTTAGCAGCCATGACCAATCCTCTTACTAAAGTGATGCTGCATTTTATACGGCGGTTTCCTTCTGCCCGGCTTGTAAGCGCGGCAAAGCCAAGTGCTATTGAAAAAACACTAAAGGAGAAGCCGTGCAGCTGCCGTCTAAGGTTCACCCCGAAGGAACTTATAGAAGTGGCTCGCACATCGATTGCAACGGTAAGCCCAGGGAAGGAGCTAATCCTTTCAGGGAAGATTGAGACGCTTCTACACCTTCAGAAGAGACGTGATGAACTCACCAAGGCGCTTACGGAGTACTGCGAGTTATCTATTGTTGAGGACCTCAAGATTGTCACCTCTATCGGCGGCATCAGCAATAATACAGCAACCACACTACTGGCGGAAATAGGGCGGATCGACAATTACGCATCGCACAAGAACCTGATAGCGTTCGCAGGAATTGACCCGACGGTGTATCAATCAGGAAAATATGAAGGAGCAAGCAGAATATCCAAGAGAGGAAATCGTCATCTCAGGAGAGTTATATGGCTCATGACGATCAGCGTTATTCATCATAATCCTGTATTCAGAAATTATTTCTTAAAGAGGAGAAACGATGGACAACCGTTTAAGAAGGCAGTGTTTGCAACAGCGCATAAGCTCATAAGGGTTATCTTTGCAATGTTATCAAAGAGAGCTTATTTTAAGGAGGAGTGCGTATAGTTGACTGTTACAAACGCCTCGTGAGGTCCCGATAGAGGGCAAGGGTTCACATAGAAAGAGACATTTTAAGCAATTTAAGACTTGTCTTTTTTTCTTCCTAAGTTGTGCGTATAACAATTCCGCATGAGATGTAGAGTTCATCTCGAAATGATTGACTCACCTCTGAGACATAAATTTTGTACTAAACACCGTCAGATATTCTTGCAGGGAAACTTTTATATCGAAATGAATGGCAGTTAACTTTAGAACCGTGTTTAGTTCTTATGAAAATAAATGCATTAA
>JAPLJA010000065.1 GCA_026388815.1 Pseudomonadota bacterium | reverse complement strand
CCAGCAGTTTTTATAGCAACCCTGGCAGGGGTTGATAGTGCAGTCATACAGGTAGATCTTTTCAGTATCTGCCCCTGCGCTCTTTGCCCCTTCGAGGAATCTGTCCACGAGAATATCGGTATTCCCCTTCTTGCGGGGACTTCCTACGAAAGCGGTAACTTTCATGATACTCCTCCTCTTTTGTGAGATTCGATTTAGAGATGAGCATTGTTTCCCAATTTATTGTCCTTGTCAACTTTTGATGTGTGCGGGTCGGAATGATACAGTGTTTGAGGTGAAAGATTATCTGTGCTATAGTAAAAAAAGTTTAAAAGTGAGAGGTTGAGTTATGGAATCATCAAAGAGAGCAGCAGATGTCGTAACATTTCCTCTGAGCGTTTTTGAAACAGCAGCTACAAAAGAGGATTTGGAAGATTGGCTCTTGTCACAAAGCCCGGATTTCATAAAGAGGATGCGGAAAGCAAGACAGGATGATCTTCAGGGTAAGGGCAAAGATTGGGGGTCTCTCAAGAAAGAAAGTATTCTCTTGATGTTATAAGATGTGGAAAAGAGGTGAGTAAAGATGTTAGGTCAGTTTACTGCAATTTTCGAGAAAGGTGATAAATACTACATTGGTTACAGCCCTGAAGTTCCCGGAGCAAATGGGCAGGGCGAAACGATACAAGAATGCCGTGAAAGCTTGAAAGAAGCTATTAAGCTTATATTACAAGACAGGTTAGAAGATACACTGCGGGGTGTCCCTCTATCAGAATCCTGCCAATGGTGTAGTTGAGACCGTTCCTCGTCATGCTGAAATAGACAATCGATTAGCGGAGAAGATCTGTAAGCGATTAGAAATTCCCCAACCAGGGAAACAATAGAACCGTGCGCTCTCTGCTCATCGCTCCCTGTTCCCCGTTTCTTATCCCCGTCTTTAACTCCCCACTTATCACTCTTTCACTCTCAACTCATTAACTCTTCTGGGTGTCACACTTACCGGCCCGCATATTCGTGAATGGTGAATGGTAAATCGTTAATGGTCATTACCTCAAATTGTGAATTACACGGGGAGTAGCTGATACCGGGCCATGTAATGTTGAAACTCCGTTAAGGTCAATGTCTTCGAGCTTGTAGTAGTAGGTCTTCCTATTTCTCACATCGTTGTCAATGTATTGATAGGTTGCACCGCTCGTGGGAGAACCCTGGGCTGGAATTAAGGAAGAATTGAGCTTTACGTATTCACCATTCTCAGATTCAGCTCGGTAGAGGTTGAAGCCGGCGTTGTCGATCTCGGAGGCGGTTGTCCAGGTGAGGATGACTGCTCTGCCAGATGGAGTAGCAGTAAAAGTGGAAAGTTCTATGAGTGTTCGAACCTGTCCACCCCGCACCGGCCAAACGTAGTAGGGGTCGGGGGTGGACTCACTGCCGCCGTGCACGACGCCACTCCACATAACGACGACCCACGCGTCGCCCGGGTAGTAGGCGTAGGCAGTAGAAGACCAGTAATTGACGGCCTGCACATTGGTGAAGGGATGTCCGGCGGGCCAGGCCGGGTTGTATTTTGAGTAGTCGGTTAAACTGTGGTGTTCATTTACATTGGGAAGGCGCCAGTCCGTGAAACCAAAGTTGGAATATGTGCCTTCATTCATCCCCTTCACATAATCCAGGGCTTGTTGCCACGTTCTCTGGCCATTCGGCAGATCTGAATTTGTTGTCCACATAAGGCCGGTAAGATTATCGGTTACCGTGCCGTCCCCGTAATCAATAAACCGAGGACTGGGCCAGGCAACTCCTGCCTGAATCTCCCCGTCCTGGCCGGTGCCGGCACAGGGTATTTCACCTCCTGATGTGTTGTAGCATTTCGTCTGGCCGGTCTTCGGAAGACAAATAACCGAATGATCTAATGACCCACACTGTCCACCCCGCACCGGCCAAACGTAGCTGCCGTAGTAGGACTTCCAGTCGTAGCCCACGCCGCCGCCGCCCCACATACTGACGATCCACGCGCCGTCCGGGCCGCTGGCGCAGCTCGTAGAAGACCAGTAACTGCCGCCCTGCACATTGGTGAAACCTTGGGCATTCAGCCAGGTGGCGCTGTTGGCTTCGTTTGCATTGACCAGGCTCTCCAGTTCATTTACATTGGGAAGGCGCCAGTCGGTATAGCCAAAGTTGGAATATGTGCCTTCATTCATCCCCTTCACATAATCCAGGGCTTGTTGCCACGTTCTCTCGCCATTCGGCAGATCTGAATTTGTTGTCCACATAAGGCCGGTAAGGTTATCGGTTACCGTGCCATCGCCATTATCAGTGAACCTTGGTTCTGGCCATGCCACCCCTGCTTGAATATTTCCGTCCTGTCCTGTTCCTGTACAGGAAATTTCAATGCCTGCCGTGTCATAACATTTTGTCTGTCCGGTCTTTGGCAGATTGATGGTGCCGGCGGAAACAACGGCGGTTATAAGAACCAGCATTAAGACTGTGAAACAGACAATCCGTTTTTTCATTCTAACCCCCTCTTTCTGTAATCCCAAATTCGTAGGGGCAACCCCCCTGTGGTTGCCCATTGTTAAGAGGCCTGCACAAGGGTAGGCACGGGGGCCTACCCCTACAAAAATCCGCCGTGTAAATCAACCAGCATAGGGCCATCCTCCGTCATTGGCGGTCATTGGAAAATTCTTCCCGAAGACGGGCCAAACATTTGTTAAACGGCCAAGCTGTTACTGCTAATTACAAGATAGCACATTCCTACTATAAAATTTGCGTAAAGTCAATAAATACTGAATTTAAGGGATAGGTGACCCCTTACAGAATTGCCAGAAAAAACGTTGCTGAGCAACGAGAAGCACTCTTTTTAAAAGATCATCTGTGAATGGGCGGGTTTGCAAGGGTGCATTGTAGGGGCGAGGTGACCTCGCCCGTTCTTAAGATGCATCCTTTCTCACACGGGAAAACCTGAACTTCTTCACTTTCTCCTGCAGTGCATCCAGGTAGGTGTAATACACGGGCGTGATATAGAGAGTAATCAGCTGTGAGAAGAGCAGGCCCCCGACTACAGCAATACCGAGGGGCCGGCGAGACTCGGCACCTGCACCGAAACCGAGGGCTATTGGCAGGGTACCCATGAGGGCTGCCATGGTCGTCATCATGATGGGGCGAAACCGGACGAGGCACCCAGCGTAGATAGCATCATGGGGGCTTTTCCCTTCCTTCCTCTGGGCATCTAGTGCAAAGTCTATCATCATAATAGCATTCTTTTTCACGATACCGATCAGCATGATGACACCCACAAAACCATACAGATTCAAATCCATGCGGAATACCATTAGGGCCAGGAGTGCACCAAACCCGGCAGAAGGGAGTCCCGAGAGAATGGTGAGCGGATGGATGTAGCTCTCGTAGAGTATTCCCAGCAGGATATAGATGACCAGAATGGCCATGATCAGTAACATCCCGAGGCTCTGGAGTGATGATTGGAAGGCCTGGGCAGTTCCCTGGAAGCTGGTATTAATGGTTGAAGGAAGCGTAGCCCGTGAAACCTTTTCTACTGCCTCTACCGCCGGCCCCAGGGCAACACCCGGCCTGAGGTTGAATGAGAGTGTCACCGCAGGCAGTTGGCCCAGATGGTTCACGGTAAGTGGTCCTACATCCCGGGTAATTTTCGCAACCGTATTCAACGGAACAAGGGAACCGTAGGATGACCGTATGTAGAGCAATGACAGGGTAGCCGGATCTGCCTGATACCGGGGCTCCAGTTCAACGATTACCTTATACTGGTTATTAGGAGCATAGATGGTAGAGATCTGACGGGCACTCAATGAGGCATACAGGGCATCCTCAACCTGCTCGGCAGAGACACCGAGCGCCAGCGCCTTATCCCGGTCGATTTCCACGTTGATCTGGGGGTTCGTGATCTGGAGGTCGCTCGTCACATCCTGGAGGATCGGTAATTCACGGAGTTTCGCCTCCAGGAGAGGGGCGTAACGATACAGGTCATCAAGATCGGGACTCTGGAGGGTAAACTGATACAGGCTTTTCGTGAGCTGACCGCCGATACTGATAGTCGGAAGGTTCTGCATGAAAGTTCTGATACCAGGCACCGATGCGAGCTTCATTCGCAGTTCCTGAATTACCTCATCGACACTTAACCGCCGCTGATTGCGCGGCTTCAAGTGCATAAATACTCGGCCGGAATTGGAGGCGAGGTTCACCCCACCTGCACCAACACTCGACATGAATGAGACCACATTGGGGTCCTGCTTGATGACCTCTACTAACCTCTTCTGATGCTCCACCATTGAGTCGTAGGAGATGCCCTGAATTGCCTCTGTAAAACCGAAGATCATGCTCCTGTCTTCGCTGGGAAGGAACCCTTTCGGTATGACCATGAAGAGGTATACCGTGAGTACCAGGATGATGAGTGAGACGACCATGGTTGCTCTCCGGTGTCGCAAAACCTTATCCAGGCTCCACTTATAAATGTTAAACATCCCATCAAAAAAGTGTCCTACCCTGGTGTAGAAACGGCCATGTTTTTCTGAAGCCTCAGGACGGAGAAACTTACTGCAGAGCATGGGGGTAAGGGTCAATGAGACGAATCCGGAGATCAGAATTGCCATGCTGATCGTCACAGCAAACTCATGGAGCAGCCGGCCGAGCACCCCTCCCATAAAGAGGACCGGTATGAAGACAGCAACGAGTGAGAGTGTCATGGATACGATGGTGAACCCGATCTCTCTCGAACCCTTGAGGGCAGCCTCGAGGACCCCTTCCCCCATCTCTATGTGCCGGACGATGTTTTCGAGCATGACAATTGCGTCATCCACGACGAAGCCCACTGAGAGGGTCAGGGCCATGAGGGAAAGATTATCAAGGCTGAAGTCAAGCAGGTACATAGCGGCAAAGGTTCCCACAATCGACAGGGGGAGGGTGAGGCTGGGGATCATGGTGGCAGAGAGGTTGCGCAGAAAGAGGAATATTACCAGGACCACCAGGCAGACAACAAGGAAGAGGGTAAACTTGACATCATTCACCGAGGCATGGATCGATTCGGAGAGGTCAAAGAGGATGTGGAGGTCAACGGATGCAGGCATCTGCTTCAGGAACTTGGGGAGAAGTTTCTTGACAGCATCCGCCACTTCAACGGTATTGCTTCCCGGCTGCCGCTGAATGGCGAGGATAATGGCGCGCATACTGCTCTGTGGGGTGTTGTACCAGCTCGCCACCTTGTCATTCTCTACACTATCGATAGCGGTGCCGATGTCGCTGAGCCGCACCGGTGAACCGTTGCGATAGGCCACGATGAGAGGCTGGTACGCTGCGGCCTCCATGAGCTGTCCATTGGCCTGTACGGTAAATGCCTGATGGGGACCATTAAAGGTACCGAGGGGGAGGTTTACATTCCCTCTCCGAATGGCATCCATCACCTCATCGATACCGATCCTCCGTGTGGCGAGGGCATTGGGATCGAGCTGGGCGCGCATGGCGTACTTCTGAGATCCAAAGACCACAACCTGGGCAACACCACTCACCATGGATATCTGCTGTGCCATGAGGGTCTCTGCGTACTCGTCTACCGTATAGAGGGGAAGGGTAGGCGAGGTGATCGCCAGGTAGAGAACGGGCTGGTCTGCCGGGTTGACCTTCTGGTATGAGGGGGGATTGGGCATGTCCTGGGGAAGCCGTCGTGCAGCCCGGGAAATCGCCGCCTGAACGTCCTGGGCTGCGGCGTCTAAGTTCCTGCTCATGTTGAACTGGAGGGTAATCTGGGTGATGCCCTGGGCATTGATGGAGTTCATATTATCCAATCCAGCAATGGTAGAAAACTCCCGTTCAAGGGGAGTTGCCACCGATGATGCCATGGTGTCGGGGTTGGCTCCCGGAAGGTTCGCTACCACCAGGATCGTGGGAAAGTCCACGTTCGGAAGATTGCTCACCGGCAGGAGACGGTACCCGAAGATACCGAAGATAAGAAACGACACCATGAGGAGTGTCGTCATGATCGGCCTGCGGATGAAGAGTTCAGCAATGTTCATTTGGCAGGCCTCTCAGGCGTGGCAGCGTTCTTGATCTCTACCTTTATGCCCGGTAAAAGCTGGAGCTGACCATCGGTGACCACAGTATCACCGGGACTTACTCCTTTCTCAACAACAGTCTCTCCGTTGTATGTCCTCCCGACAACAACGGTAACGAGATTTGCCGTATGGTCAGGCTTGACTATGAACAGATGCGGGCCGATCTGACCAACCTGCACAGCCTGTGATGGCACCAATACAGCATGTGGCACGGTAGTCAGGGTAAGGACCACATTGACAAACTGTCCCGGCCAGAGTGTCCTGTCTCCATTGGGGAAGACGGCTTTAAGTAAGATTGTCCCTGTCTCGGTGTTCACCGCATTATCAACAAAAACCACTCCTCCCGTGACCGGCTTTATCCCGCTGTCGGGGATTTTTGCTTCAACCTTCAACTGCCCTGAGGCCATGTACTTCTTGATCTCCGGCAACTCCTTTTCAGGCATAGAAAAGCCCACATAGATGGGCGTGATCTGGGTGATGACGACGAGGGGAATATCGTTAGCCTTCACAATGTTTCCCCGATCCACCTTCAGATCCCCGGTGCGGCCGTCAAGGGGAGACCGGATAGAACAGTATTCCAGTTGAAGACGTGCATTTTCCACTGCAGCTTTATCTGCCTCGACCCCCGCATTGAGTGCCGCTGCATTCGTCTGCCTCTGGTCGTATTGTTCCTGGGCGATGACGCCTTCCTTGAGCAGGTCTGCGTAGCGGCGGGCTTCCCTGTCTGCATTCTTTGCCTGAGCAGTATCTCGGGTCAGATTAGACTCTGCCTGCTTGAGTGACGCCTCGTACGGACGGGGGTCTATCAAGAACAGAGGATCTCCTTTCCTGACAAATTCTCCTTCTTTGAAATACACCTTTACCATCTCACCCCCGACCTGGGCCTTCACCTGTACTGTGGCATAGGCTTCCACATTCCCAATAGCGTATATCTGTACAGGTACATCTTTCTGAATAGCAGTGGCCACGGTAACAGGTGCTACCCTGGCTGGCCCGTGCTGCTCCTTTGTCTTAGATGAACATGCAAAGATGAGTGCTGTTAACCCGAGGAGAAAACCGAATCGGGCGGTGTAAAAGATGATACGAGAAAAATATTCTCTGCTCCTGTTCATGATTTCCTCTCTCAAATCTCTTGTTATGTTACTGCGATATTTTTTTGGTTCCTAAGGTAAATAACGACACATATTCCCTGATTACCATATTGGTATCACTGTTCTGGTATTTCTTGCGCATCAAGAAATGCCTGGCATTAAAATATGAAAGGAACATCCCGAGGAATGCCCGGGCACTCAGCTCTGTATCAAACATCCTTAAAATACCCCTCTTCTGCATTTCGGAAAAGTAGGATGCAAGGGTCTTCAATATCTCATCGATTAAGGCGTGATAGATCTTCTGAATCGTTTCAGGATACTGGGGTATTTCTGAGTGCATGATCCGTATGAGATTTTTTCGCAGCGCCAGGGTATTCAAGAAATTTCTGGCAATCACCCTGAGACCGTCTTCGTAAGGGAGCTTTTCAATCTCAGGGAGGAGTTCTTTCAGGGCGGGGAGAAAGGAATAGGTATTAATCACTTCTTCAAAGAGTTTTTCCTTCGAGGGGAAGTGCCTGAAAAGGGTAACTTCAGCTATTCCTGCGTCGCGCGCTATTTCTTTGGTGGTTGTCCCCAGATAACCTTTCTTCGAGAAGAGCTTCAACCCTGTTTTAAGAATCTTACCCCTTGTTTCCATAAGACTCCATGCAATAGCTCAGCATTTTATGTAAGTGCTTACTAACATAATAATAGATAATCCTGGATTGTTTGTCAACAGAAGGGATAGGTGCTCTGTGGGGTATGGATTGTTGCCGCTACTTCGGTTTACTCCCGCTTGCCTTTACTTTCGCAAAGTAGTCAGCCAGGGCCTTGGCCATCTCAGGAGAACGGATGAGCACCGATACCTCGTGGTTCTTGGTGAGGGCACTGTACGTCCAGTTGGTGCTCCCGAGGATAACGGTCTCACTATCAATGACAAGCAGTTTGGTATGGGTGGTAAGCGTCGGGGGATCGAAAGTCACCTCTACCCCTTCCTTGGCAAGCATTTTACCGGTGAGGACGTTCCTCTGGCTTGTGCGGTCTGTGCTTTCCCCCTGCTCCAGGATTACCGCCACCTTGACCCCTCTCTTTCGTGCAGCAATCAATTCCCGTATGAGGAGATTGCTCGGCGTATCGGGATACCTCTGGTAATAACTTGCCTCAAACATCATCATCTGGACACTCTTCTGTGCTCCTCTGATCGCCTCCCGCACAACCTTCGTGTATTCACTATCGATGATCAACTGACAATCTTTTGCCGGGAAGGCAAGGACGGGGTGGATAAAACAAGGTAAGAAGAACAGGGCAAGCAGTATCAAAGCTCTGCTAAAATTTTTCATGCTGGCTCCTTAGTCGTCAACGGCAAAAAAGATATCGAGAGCCCTCTTTTCTCCACCCTTTTTGCCAAAAAGCAGCTTATACATTCTCACACCCGGGTCGTGTTCCACGATGGTTGCCAAGTATTCCTCGTAAGCCTGCCTGGCTTGAACCAAGGCATCACCCGTAAGAGGCGAAGCCTTCTCAACCATTTCAAGGTATACAGCAAAATATTCTTTGAAGAGATTCAGGGCATACGGGTCTTCTTCCCCGGTAATATTGACCAGACAGAGTGCCCGGGAAAAGACACTTTGAATCTTTCCCTTGAGCGCTGTTGCCCCCTTCATCAGATGGGGATATTGCTCACGTATTTTGACGAGTTTATCAAAGAACTTGGCATCACCCGGTCTTTCCCCACCACCCGCCCTGTGAACGTCAACCAGAAACATCGTTTTCTTACCACCGATCACCGTCTCGCAGGATAAAACGGGGAGATCAAGTTCCATGCGCGGTCTCACAAAGATTGAGTAAACAGTCCTGACCAGCATATATGATCTCATCATAACCACCCGGGAGAACTTTTCAGAGCTCAAAACATCCCCTTCGATTTTGACCAAGCCCAGCAGTCTTAGCGGGCGTTCAGGAAATGGGTGCTTTAATACAACGTTGTTCAGCGAAAATCGTTTTTTAAGCTCTGTCATAGCAACTGTATGGATATCTCTTAGGCTTCCCATATCAACCCCCCTCCAGGTGAGTCCTCTCTTTTTTCTGGATTGTATTGAACTGCTCAGGCTAATGCAAGCTTTATATCAGCTATCAGTGGTCAGCATTCTAAAAGCTATCAGCTTTCAGCATTCAGACATTACCGCAGGAGCGGCCTTCGGTCTTTTTTAGCTGATAGCTTATTATCATAGCTGAGCGCTGATTGCTGATTGCTACGGGGTAACGCCCTTCTCTGTTGATTCTACTGTAAATTTTATATATCCTCAAAAGGCTTTCAGCTATAAGACATTACCGCAGGAGCGGCCTTCGGTCTTTTTTAGCTGATAGCTGAACGCTGATTGCTGACAGCTACTTATGAACATTGCCATCTTCTATCGCCTGAGCAGATATAACCGGCAGAGCTTCTGTGCCTTGCGGGGAGCCCTCGAGAGGGATGGCATCCCTGAAGATACAGATACCTTTTTCCTCCGTCCCGGCGAGGGGGTGAAGGAGGTGGCGCGGCTCGTCCCGCGCTATGACCGGAGCATCGTCTGTTACTCCTTCATGACTCCCCAGGCAAACATCATTGCACGGGAAGTGACAGTCCTCAGAGATCACCTCTCCC
>JAPLJA010000014.1 GCA_026388815.1 Pseudomonadota bacterium | reverse complement strand
AATCATGCAGCGATGGAGGTAAGAGAAACTGTTGGTCTTGATTGTACCCCTTGAATGACATGAATCCGCTCCTCTCAATGGTCTTTGAAAATTACTTATAGCATTATCGTAGATTCTATGCCATCATTTTGGGACAGCCTGCCGTCCCCTTTTTCTTCCCTGGTGAGGGAAGTTTATTCAAATTTATGTTAAATGTCAATAGTCAAGGCCTGACACCCTCTATGCATGCAGATAGATCAGCCTGCCGAGTTTCAAGTGACCCGCGAGCGAGGCTGTTTCGGCTGCCACGCCCTCTTCGGCTGCCACGCCCTCCATGAGATCGCCATCACTTACAAGTCCGTAGGTGAAATGATTGATGATCTCGAATCCGGGCCGATTATAGCGCGCAGCAAGATACGCTTCCGCGATGGCCATGCCCACCCCGTTGCCAAATCCCTGACCGAGCGGTCCGGTGGTGGTCTCGACACCTGGCGTCAAACCGCGTTCGGGATGACCGGGAGTGATGCTGCCCCACTGGCGGAATTGTTTGATTTGTTCCAGCGGCAGATCGTAGCCGGTCAGATACAACAGGCTGTAGAGTAACATTGAACCGTGACCGGCCGACAGGACGAATCGGTCCCGATTAAACCATTGAGGATTGGCCGGATTATGTTGGAGAAATCGTGTCCACAGCATGTAGGCCATCGGTGCAGCGCCCATCGGCAGACCGGGATGGCCGCTGTTAGCCTTTTGGATGGCGTCCACGGAGAGAAAACGAAGCGTGTTGATGCACAGGTTATCGAGTTCCAAAGTCATAATAATCCCTCCTCACGTAACCAGCGCATCGGCCGGCCAGTCCAGCAAGCTCTTTGGTACCGGGGGAACGGAATAATAAATGGGAAACGGCATACGGCTTCCTCCCTTTTTCTGCTTTCGAAGTGGTTTATGTGATTGCTCGGCTGCGCAGAGACTCCCTCAAATAGGACCGGTCGCCCATCATGTGCAATAAAGGACCATGCGTCGCCATTTCCACGATGCTGAGAGAGGCCACAGGCATGCTGATGCGATCGCGAAAACGCCCCACGTCAATGCCTAACAGTGAGCACAGCATAATTCGGGTCGTGGCCTTATGAGAAACAACAAGGACATTTCCTGTAGTGTAGGTTTTCTCAAGGAAATAATGGGCGCAGCGCCTATTATCCACTGAAGGAGCGACAGCAATAACGTTCTTGGCGGAAAAGAAGCCCGAAGGGTTTGAACTTTGGTCTTTTCCGCCATGTTATCTGTCGGTGCTGGCAGGTCTTTCTCTTGAAAATTTTTTGAATGTTGACCTTTAGCCTTGTTGCCTTCCTTTTATAAGGTTTTATCTCCGCCTGTGTAACTGCATCCCTTGAGTTCTTCAAGTGCCACCGATTCATCCACAAGTTCGCCGTATACATGTCCTACGAAAAACCCCATGCTGACATTAAACCTAATATAACGGGTCTGGCCCTTCTCCAGTACGAAGCTCACCTTCCGTGTCACTTCGGTGGAGGTTACCACTTCACATTCGCCTGGTGCCCGGTCTACATAAAAAAATCCTCGTGCTATCGCTTCTCCGACTTTCTCATTGTTAAGCAACACATCTGGCCTGAGCGCTGCACCAAGGGTCGTTGTCCGATAAAAGAAGATCTTGCCCATTTCCGGGTTTTTTGACACCATGTCAATTTGCAAAGTTGTAAACTTGGGACCTGTGGCACATGAAACAAGAAAACATGCAGATAGAAACATAATTATAACAAAGGTGACTTTTTTCATAACATACCTCCTTCTTATTTTTCTAATGGAAGTAAAATACGTTCCGACAGCTTTACAAAACCTTTTTCCACGGGCAGGTAGAAGCCGACAAGATGGCTATCTAATACAACAAGATATGCCTCGTGAACGTTTGAACACTCAAGAGTTAACACCTGATCAAGAGGCTTATAGACATTTCCTTCATTGGTAGAACCTACTATACGCCATTTTGTGCCCTTGCGCAGGGTTCGATCGTAGCATGATGCACTGGTGATTGAAACGTTATCTTTCAGCACAAAGAATTTGTTTGTATCTTGCTGTGATACAAGTTGTACTGGCTGGTATTTTACATGGGCAATATCAAACGCACAACCGTATATTAGTAATATATAAAGCAGAATACAGGTTGATAATCTGAACATTAATTCTTCCCATATAAAACGAAAAACTGAATGATTGTTCTTTTTTCCATTCATATATACCTCCTTTCCCTGCCCGCACTGAGCAGATAACTTGTTCATAGACGAACCAGGTTCGGATATCCCTCCCATTTGGGGGTTATATCCGAAGTACTTCGGATATACCACCTCTGGCTGAATAGCCATAGACCCACCTATTGATAAATATTGTCACTTCTCACCCCTTTCTTTTAGGTTTAAAGTATCCAGCGGGCTTTTCATTTTCCCAATGGAGCTGAATGGCTTAATTTATTTGAGTTGGTAACATACTTCCCTCAGGAATGTCAAATAAATGTGGTGGTGAGGGTTTTTAGAAAAACTGGGGAGAAGGGAAGGCTTGCCGGAAGAAGGCTGTCCCTGAAGCCACTGCTTAGACCCGCACCTGCTTCTACTGTGTCAGCGGGCTTATAACCAATCAAACAGCTATTAAATTTTCCTTGTATTGAGTAATAGTTACCACCTTATTTAGGGTAATTTCTTTCCAGTTGACAATATGTCAGAAATGGCATATGCTGTAATCAAATGGAGGAAAAGGGGAAACCCTTAGTCTGGTTGCACGGAGAGATAAAATCACCGCCGTTATCCAGTGCAGCGAGGATTGAAGCGGGCTTTCTGTTGCGCCAGTTACAGATAGGATTAAAGCTTTCATTACCTCATTCACGTCCGGTGCCCTCGATTGGCCCAAGATGTCATGAACTGAGAGTTAAAGAGGAAAACAGAATTTGGCGCATTGTGTATCGGATAGATGATGATGCCATTGTTATCTTGGAGGTATTTGACAAAAAGTCGCAGAAGACACCTCGGGAAG
>JAPLJA010000258.1 GCA_026388815.1 Pseudomonadota bacterium | reverse complement strand
GGGGGTTGACCGCTTCAAGATAGTCTCCATTGGTGTGCCGAAGATGAAGAGGATCATGATGGATGCCCAGGGATTCCGGATTGTCCCGGTCATGAAGACGATCCCCGAAACTCCTGAGGAGATGAAGGCCTTCAAGCTCTCTATCTACGGCAATGAGATGTGCTACGGTCCCTTTGTCTCCTTTGACAGCAAGAAGGCGATGATCACCGCTGACTTTTTTGATGAGGAGATCGATTACAAGGTGACGTTCAAAGAGCTCCAGAGAATCAGGGAAACTGTCGAGAGTAAGGATAAAAACGTCCTCGTCTGCATTGCCGGAGAGCCCATGCACTACGGATACATAGCGGAGAGCGTCAGCCGGGTTAACCTCATTCTCATTGGTACGGTGTGCATTATCATGGTCGTTCTCTACTTCTATTTCAGGTCAAAGCGAGCTGTAATTGTACCGCTTGTGACCGCAGCAGTCAGTGCCGTCTGGGGCCTGGGCTTCATGTCCCTCCTGGGTTACAACCTTGATCCCTTGGTCCTGGTGCTCCCCTTCCTGATCTCACTCATGACGGCCCGGCACTCCATGCAGCTCTGCGCCAGGTTCCTTGAGGAGTACAGTGGTGGCAAGAGCATTGATGCCTCCTCCCAGATCATCATTGCCTCCATGTTTATCCCGGGGTTGACCTCGATTATCACTGACTGCCTGGGTATCGCCCTAGTGGCTGTTGCACCCATTCCCATCCTCCAGAAGATTGCCATCACCTGCGCCTTCTGGTCGATTGCAACCACTGTGCTTGCACTGATCCTCACCCCCATCCTCCTCGCCTACATACCAGAATCAAAGAGGCTTACCGAACAGCTCAAAGAAGAAGAACGGAAAAGGAGGAGAGAAACGTTCCTGGACAGGAACCTGCCCCGGATGGGGAGATGGATTGTGGGAAAAGGAAAATGGGTGATTATTACCGTCTCTGTCCTTCTCACGGTCTGGGGGTTTATTTATTCCGAGAGGCTCATCGTGGGAGACATGCTCCCGGGCTCAAACCTGCTCTGGCCCTTTCACCGGTATAACCTTGACGGGTTCAGGATCAGCTTTGCTATGCCAGTGCTCTGCCCCCTCTATGTTTTGATTGAAGGGGATAAGGAACAATCGATAAATAATCCTGATCTCCTGAGAGAAGTGTATAAGTTCCAGCGGTTCATCAGGGACGCCTTTACCGGGACCGGGCGGGTAATGTTTACCCAATCCGTGGTCGGTACCTTTCCTGCCGCCCAGTACATGGTGAAAGAGGGGAACCCGGACTGGTACTTCTTCCCCATCTCTGATAAAGAGGTGCTCTATAATTTCAGGAGGACCATCTACGGGGTGGAACCAGGGGATATTGACAAGTACCTCGATGGTGACGAACGGTACACGAATATTGTTATCTTCTGCAGGGAGAAAACGGGCACGACGATAAAAATGGTTATGGACAAGGTAAAAGAGTTTATAGATAAACAATCCTTCATAGGTAAAGGTAAAACAATAAAAATAACGACACAGGACAAAGAGGCACACGTTCGGTACAGTCTTGCTGGAGGGGCGATCGGAGTTCAGGCCGCGGTGAATGAGGTGATCAACGACGCTCAGCTCTGGAACCTGATCTTAGCATTGGGGGGTGTCCTGCTCTGCGTGGCGATTCAATACCGCTCCATTTCTGCCGGATTGATCCTGACCATCCCCCTTGCCATCGCTAATCTGCTCTGCTTTGCCCTGATGGGCATCTACCAGATCGGACTCACGGTCAGCACCTATCCAGTCTCTTCAGTCGGGGTAGGGCTGGGGGTTGACTACGGTATCTACTACCTTTCCCGTCTGGTGGAGGAGCAAAAGAAGACCGGTGATCTTAACGAGTCTATCGTGAACACGTTGAAGAGCAACGGCAAGTCAATCGTGATGATTGCTACCACCCTGACCATTGGCCTGATCTTCTGGATCTTTTCCACGTTGAGATTCCAGGCCTGGATGGGTGCCCTGCTGGCAGTTCTTCTTTTCTTAAACATGCTTGGGGCGTTGTTCCTGGTTCCTACCTTAGTGGCGGTTTTCAAGCCAAAGTTTGTAACGGGGGTGAAGAAGGCTGTTTGATTTCACCTCGAACCATTAACTTAGGAGGAGGGGTATTATGAAAGGAAAAGTAGGAAAGACAGTCAGAATTTCGTTCCTTGCCTTGTTCATCTTTTCCATCTTTGGCGTCTGGGAGGCCCAGGCTGTTATCCCACTCCTGGACGGAGACCTCATGCTCAAGGGGAGCGTAGATGAGGTATGGATCCTCAGGACCCACATCCCGATACAAGAGAGGAGTCACCATGACTCGAATATAGGGCTGATGATGAGTTCAGCCCGCCTTGAATCTCTCGCCACCCTGGCAAAACAAGGTGACCTCACCGTCAGCGTCCAGTCAATCTTCCGGTATTACTATGAGGCCATCACTGACCTGGATCGTCAGATGCACGATGCCTTATTTCCTCATGACCGGTATGTGTACCAGTTTCCTGCTTATTACCACGATGACCCGGTCAATGAGCTCTACCTTGACGTTATCAAGGGCCCCTGGGACATACGGCTGGGCAAGCAGATTGTTACCTGGGGTGAGACTGCGCTGGAGAGGACGTCAGACGTGATCAATCCCATGGATCTCCGTTATGGCAACCCTGCGCTGTTCCCCTTTGAGGACCTGAAGATCGGCCTCTGGATGCTCCGGACCTTCTATCAGTCACAGTTGCCGGGTAACCTCCTCTTTGAGACCATCTTTGTGCCGGGGGATCACCAGATGATGCGTCTCCCCATAGAGGGGACCAACTGGGGATCTGGACTTACTAACTTTCAGGATCCTAATGTGAGAGGCTTTGGTAACTACCTCTTCACCATGCTCCAGAACAGCTGGAAGGACGACGCTCCCCACCGCCTGCGGAATATCAAGAACTACCAGTGGGGGATGCGGGTTACCGGCATGTCCTTTGGGGCAAACTGGACTCTGCAGTATTATGATCTCGTTGACTGGCTCCCCACCGGAGACCCGGACAAGGCGAATCAACTGGCCTATTCACAAATTAACAATTTTGTAGACTACAACCCCACTCCCAATGTGCCGACGCCCGTGGGAAGGATCTGGAAGTATTACAGGACCAAGTACGTGGGGGCAACCTTCCAGTACTACGAACAAAACTATCTCCAGGGGGTAATCAGAGGCGAATTCAGTTTCCAGATAAAACAGCATTACAATACAAGAAATATTGATGCGAATAAGATAACAATACCAGCCTACAAGGATACAGCTGGCAACTCTTGGCCTGAGACCACTTCTAAAGACCATAGCCTGGTTACCGGTATCGTCAAGAAAGATGGAGTTTCCTACGGCATTGCCATAGACAGGCCAGTGCTCTGGCCCTGGTTGATGAAGTACAACGATGACCGCAAGCTCGATATAACGGTTCAGCTCTTGCAGGATTGGATTATCGGTCACACCCATGATATGAATGTTTCCGGTAGGGGAGTGGGTGATGAACTCAGGACCGTTGCCACCACCAGCATCCAGAGTTCGTGGCGCCGCCAGGAAATCATGACCACCTTCCAGAATAGCTATAACTTCACCGGTAAGGGGTATCAAATCTTCGATTTCTTCTATGCACCGGGTGATCACTGGAGATATACGGTCGGCTGCATCTTCTATTGGACCAATCTTAACAAAGATTCTTATTATAATGAGAGAGGTTCATATGACAAGGATTGCGTTTACTTTAAACTGAAATACGAGTGGTAATGAAAAGAAAGAAAAAAGGAGGTAAGAAATGAATTTTCTATTGAAAAAGGTTGGTTATTTTGTTCTGACAGTTCTTCTCCTCTCTTTATCAGTTCCTGTTTTATGTGAAACGCCTGAGGAGGTTATTCCCCCCTGTTTCACCGGCAGCGAGCTTGAGAAGGTAAGGGAGTGGGAGAAGACCTGGGTGGGGAAGAAGGTGAATGGTGCCAATGTTGACCAGGTCAAGGATTTCCTGCCTGAATTCCTGGTTAAGCAGATGAAAGAGCCTGCTAAATGGGGAGCAAAGGAGCTCTGGTTTGAAGTAGTCCCCTACCGCTATTGTACTCAGAGCAAGGGCGTTGTAGAGGCAACGGCGAAGTATTCCCCCACCTCCAAGTTTGAACCCAAAGGTATGAAGGAGCCCTGGGGAGAGGTGGCACCGAATGAGTTCCTCTCAGGGTACCTCAAAGGCGAGATTGCCGGCTATCCCTTTCCCAAGGCAAAGACCGGGTTAGAGATGGCCTGGAACTATGACGCCAACACCACTGGCGATAATTATGAAAGGGATATCTGGGGTCCGGTGGTGAACTGCAAGACCGGTGCAGAGCGGCGTGCCTGGCAGCCCCAGAAGAGGATGTACTGGACCGGGAGATGTGATCTGCCCCCCCTTCCGAGGATTGAGCACAACCCGAAGGGATACCGCCGTACCTTTTACCAGGAACTAAATGAACCCGCCGATATGTACGGCACAAAATTCCTCGAACTGAGGTACACTGACCCGGCAAAGGAAGACGATACCTTCATCTGGGTGGCTATGTACCGGAGGGTCAGGAGGATGTCCTCTTCCCAGCGTGATGATACGATTGACGGCTCAGACCATTCCTACTGCGATGAAGAGGGATATAGCGGGCCGATCGTCAAGAATACCTATAAGTACTTAGGGACGAAGGATATGCTCGCAAGCCGTCACATGGAATACGCGAAATACACGAGAGTAAAAGGACAGGGGCTCTGGAATGGCATTATGCGGGAGAGGTGCAAGCTCTACATAGTTGAGATGACCCCGAAGGATAAAACCAGCATTTACTCCAAGCTTATATGGTACCTGGATCCAGAGACCTGGCAGATGCCCTACAAGGAGGGCTGGGATAAGCAGGGGAGATTGTGGAGGCAACTGGATGAGCAGATGGGTTACTATACCAGCGTAAAGGGATACCCGGTAATTGACGTGATCGGTTATACCTATTCTGATGCGCAGAGGTATCACGCAGGCCCCAATCAACACAAGAATCCCAAACAGGGCATAGAATATGATCCTGAAATATTTAGCATCCAGTATCTCCAGAAGAGCTACTAAGGGTTAGTTTGTAAGATTTTCTTGAATGAAGGGGAGGATTCTTTTGAATGAGGGTTCTCCCCTTTTTCATTTACCCTGAGAAAATTGTATGAAATACATTCCCTATGATGCACTCGCCCCTCTTAACCCCAGGCCCATGAAGAAGAGAAGGCTCATCAGATCCTTGCTCTTCTCTTCTGATTTTCTTAATTCAGATTAAAGAGATAATGGTGGTATGGTGAAGAAGGTGGCCGGGATGGAGGTTTTTCACGAATTTGTGAAAAACTGGGAAGCATACCTCAATCAGGACCCCGTTTTACAGGAGAGAACGGCCCACTTCAAATCCACCCTTGAAAAGGGACAAACCATTGTTGAGGTGGAGGTCGAGGGCAGAGGTGTCTTTTCGGTAGAACTGAAAGAGAAAGGGTTCCAGATACGAACAGGGAAGGCAGCGCTTCCCCTCCTGGGCTGGAAAGTTCCTCTCTCCCTTTTTAAGGAAGCACTCCTGGGGAAGGAGAGGATCCTCTATGCCCTCCTGGATACAAGGTGCAGGCTTTTCTTTGATACCCCCCATTTTACCCACTGGGACGGGATAACCGCCCTGGAGATCATCCTCTTAGCCTGCGAGATGGTGAAGAAATCACCTGAGATGAGGAAAATCGCAGAGGAGATGTAGGGATGGTAGAAAGTGAACACCCGGTCATAGAGAGCCTGCGAAAGATTGTAGGTAGCAAGAATGTTGTGATCGAAGGCAAGGCACTGAAGAAGTATGGGAGTGACCGGAGCTTTGTTAAACCCTTAGATCCTCTCTGCGCTGTCAAACCCAGGTCTAAAGATGAGGTCCGGGAAATCGTCCTTCTCGCCAATCAGACCGGCATTCCTGTAATCCCCTACAGCTCCGGAACCACGCTGCAGGGGGCACATATTCCGGCTCAAAAGGGCATCACCGTCGATCTTGCAGAGATGAAAAAAATTCATCTCATAGACCCAGTATCCAGAAACGTCATCGTGGAGCCGGGGGTAACATTTGCTCATCTCCAGGATGAGGTGAAGAAGCATGGCTTGCGGGTACTGACGCCTATTGGGACACCTGCTCATGCCTCGGTCATCGGTACCTGCCTGGAACTTACTCCTCTTTTCTCCTGGCCGAAATACGGTCCCTGGGAGACGCTTACCCTGGAAGTGGTACTTCCCACCGGCGAGATCATGGGTACCGGCCAGATGGATATAGAGGCCTCTAAGCTCCCCTATTCATGGACAACTCCGTATGCTGTCATAAGCCGCATGTTTTTCGGTGCCCAGGGGACTCTGGGTATCGTTACCAGAGCTGCCCTTACGGTCAAAACGTTATATGAGTCAGCAAGAGTTTTCTTTGCAGGGTTCAACGACCTTGCCGCCATGGCAGAGGCAGTCCAGAAGTTTCTTCGCCTCGATGTAACTGAGGAAGTGTTTGTAGCCAATCCTCTCTACCTCTCCCTGCTTCTGGCAAAAGAAGGCGATGAGGGGTTGAGCAGCATCAGGAAAAACCTTGCAACCTGGACCCTCATAATGGTGGTGAGGGGTTTTCAGGAGGAAGTGGAGCTGAAGTCACTGGATGTAAACGATGTGGCCTCTTCCCTGCGATTGAGGGTAGCCGGTTCTCTCCCGGGCATTGACGATGCAGGCGAGCGGATCCTTAAGGAAATGGCAAGTCCGGAAGGATTCTTGAAGCAAAACAGGTACAGAGGTGCGTGGAACCCCATCTTTTCTTATACAGCAAAGGAGAACCTTGCGACCTTCCACGCCCTGATTGCCACCTGTGCCGGCAGGCACAGGTATGCTGCAGAAGATCTCGGGTTCTTCATACTCCCTTTACACCATGGCGCCACCTTTTACTTTGAGCCGGGCTTCTACCGGGATCCCCAGAATACAGGTGAAACGGAGAAGGTAGAAAGACTTTTTAAAGAGGCAAGCAGAGAACTGATCCGGAAGGGGGCATTTTTTGATCGGCCCTATCCGCTATGGGCGGAAGAGGTCTATGCGCAGGCCCCGGAGTATCACAGGAGAATACGGGAGATAAAAAGGATGGTTGACCCCAAGAATATTATGAATCCGGGGAAGCTGGCGTTGTAAGAGTGCGGAATGCGGAGTGCAGATTGCGGAATAAAAGGAGTGAGCAGTCGTTAGTGAATAGTTAAAAAAGAGGGGCAAAGGGTCAAGGGGTCAGCTGAAAATGTTAAATGACAAAGCCCAAAGTTCAAATGAATGTCAAATGACAAAATCCAAAGTTCAAATTTGGCATTTGTCCGCCATCGGCGGATGGCATTTGGATTTTGATATCTTGAATCATCGGGCCCTGTTTTTATCAATTGGGAGGAAGGAAAGCGATGAACAGTTTCGAAAAGGTGATGAGCAGTTGGGAGCAGCTCCTCAACAGTGATAGCGAGCTTAAGGAACGGAATAAGAGTATCTATTCAACCCTTGAAGGAAAGACAGCAGTCCAGCTTGAGGTAGCAAAGAAGCCTTCTTATGTAGTTGATATTCAGGGAGGTAAATTCACTGTTCACCAGGGTTCGGTCAGCGCACCCCTGCTCCGGTGGAAACTTTCTCCAGGTCTCTTCAAGGATGTCATGCTCGGGAAATACCGGCTTGTCTACGGTCTTCTGGACCCACGGGGAGAGATTGCCTTTGATACCGGGCATTTCACCCACTGGAACGGGGCTACGATAATCGAGATGCTTTTCTTAGCTCAGGAATTGGTTGTCAAAGATCGTGAACTGTCAGAGATGGTAAAAGGCCTGGAGGAATGATGAGATGATGGAAGAAAAATATATCTATGAAACCCTCCAAGAGATCGTGGGAGCAGGAAATCTGGTCACCGATCCTGCCGGTCTGGTGAAATATGCGGCGGATGGCAGCTTTGTAAAACCCTTGAAGCCTCTCTGTGCGGTAAAACCTGCTACCGTTGAAGAAGTCCAGGGTGTTGTCCGAATGGCGAACAGGCTTTCTCTTCCGCTCTTTCCCTACAGCTCAGGGACAACCTATCAGGGGGCGCATATCCCTACGGAAAGAGGAATCACGGTAGATGTAAGCAGGATGAACAAGATCGACCTCCTGGACACGGTTGCACGGAATGCGATTATTGAACCGGGGGTCACCTTTGAGCAGCTTCAGAAAGAGGCGAACAAAGCTGGTTTACGGGTTATGACCCCGATTGGAGTGCCCGCTTCGGGTTCGGTGCTTGCCACCTACCTTGAGTGCACACCGCTCTACCTCTGGCCCCGGTACAAGACCTGGGAAACCCTTACCTTGAAGATGGTACTCCCGACCGGTGAACTCATGGGTACAGGACAGATGGCCCTTCCTGATTCTGAACGGCCGTATAACTGGACGACCAATTTTGCAGTACTCAACCGGCTCTTCTTCTGTGCTCAGGGTACGCTGGGCATCGGGGTGAAGGCGGCTATCACCCTGACCAATGTCCCCGCAGCGAGAAAGTTTATCTTTGTAGCTCTGGAAAACCTTGACAAGGTGAGTGAATTTTCCCAGAGACTCATGCACCAGGAGGCGAACGATGAATACTTTATCGCCGACAGCCTCTACCTTGCCTGTCTCCTCGCCCGGGATACAGCAGAAATAGAAGGGCTGAAAAAATCCTTGCCTCCCTGGACCGCTGTGATCGGCCTTTCCGGAAATGAGGAAGCCGAGGTGGCATACAAGGAAGAGGATATCAATGATGTGCTCAATCAGTTCGGCTTCAAGGGGATGGAGAACCTGCCCGGCCTTCCTGATGGAGAGAAACGGCTTGTGCAGGAGATTGAGCATCCGCGGGGAATGATAAACCAGCGGCGGTACCGGGGAGCCTGCAACTATATAGCCTGTATGGCAGCCAGAACCCAGCTTAAAGGGTTCTATGATCTGACCTTGAAAACCCTGAATGCCCATGGAGGCAATGCCCCTGAACTGGGCTTTCTGATTATGCCGCTCAATTTTGGAGGCAGCTATTACTTCGAGCCAAACCTCTATCACAATCCTGACAGCAGAGAGGATCACGAGAGCTCCCGTAAGGTATTTATGGAAATCAGCCGTGCCCTCATCCAGGCCGGCGGCTTTTTCCCCCGTCCTTATCCTCTCTGGTCAGAGGAGGTCTATTTCCGGATGGGCGCCTATCACCGGAGAGTTAAGATGGTGAAAGAGATCCTTGACCCGAAGAACATCATGAACCCAGGCAAGCTGGCTTTACCATAAGAAAGGGATGGAGTGTATGAAGTTTGAATTTGACAAAGAGATGTGGCAGAAGGCGCTCTTCTGTGCCCGGTGCGGTGCCTGCCGGACAGTCCATGCGGAGCAGATAAATGGACTGGAAACGGGGTTGCAGTGCCCCTCGGGTACCAACTACTTTTTCGAATCCTACTACCCCGCCGGACGCAGCTATGCAGCCGTAGCTTTAAAGCGGGGCGAGCTCGAGTGGTCGGACCGGGTGGTGGATGTGATCTACTCCTGTACTACCTGCGGTTTTTGCCAGTTCACCTGCGAACGGATCAATGTGAACAAACCGACGGACGTCATCCGCTGGCTCCGCTCTGAAGCAGTGGAGGCTGGCGTTGGACCGCTGCCGTCACAGCGCACTATCGTTCAGAATCTTGAAGCCTATGATAATCCCTGGGGACAGCCGAGAGCGCGGCGAACCAGCTGGACCAGGGGGCTGCCGTTTAAAATCAAAGACCTCTCAGCCGGGAAAGACAAGGCAGAGGTGCTCCTCTATCCAGGATGTACCTATCCCTACGACCCGCAAATCCAGCCGTCCCTCAGGTTCCTAACTAACCTCATGCATGAAGGCGGGGTAGACTTCGGCATCCTGGGTTCTGCTGAGAAGTGCTGCGGTTCAACGGCTTTTAATCTTGGCTATATCAAGGTGCTGGAGAAGTGCGGGGAGGAAAATATCAAGGCCTTTAACCAGCTCGGTATTAAGACGATTGTTACGCCATGCTCCGGGTGCCTCAATACCCTGAGGAATCTCTACCCGGAAATTGGCGAGTGTGCATTTCAGGTAAAACACAGCGTCCAAATTCTTGCAGATCTTCTCAGAGAGGGAAAGCTGAAGCCAAAGCATAGCATAAAAAAGACGGTGACCTATCATGACCCCTGCCATCTGGGGCGGCACGCCAAGATCTTTGATGCGCCGAGGGAGATCCTGAAGGCGATCCCCGGTCTTACGCTCAAAGAGATGGACCGCATCCGGGATTATTCCTTCTGCTGCGGTGGAGGGGGGGGCGTAAGGACTGGAAAGATTGACTTTGCCCTGGCAACGGCGGAACGGCGGATCCGAGAAGCCCTGGATACCGGAGCTGAAATGCTCACCACCGCATGTCCGTTCTGCTCCCAGAATTTTCTTGATGAGCTGAACCGTTCTGGTTTGACTCTTGAGTTTGCAGATGTGGTGGAACTCCTCCACCAGTCAGTCTTCGGAGAGGCAGCAACCAGGAAGATAAAGGAGGCAAAGTAATGAATCTGCAGGAGGTCAAGAAAAAACTCCAGGACAATATCGGGAAAGAGTGGGTCTCCGATGAACCGGTAGATTGTATTCCCTATTCGAGAGACCTGATTACCGATGGACTGAAGGCCTATCCGGAGAGACGTCCGGATATCGTTGTCATGCCTGGCTCTACCCCCGATGTGCAGAATGTCATGAGGATTGCCAACCAGTACCGTGTGCCGGTCCACCTGATCGGAGGAGGGGTGACGCTGCTGGGCGGCTCCATACCGGTTACCGGCGGGATTACCGTAGACCTGAAGCGGATGCAGGGAATACGCCTGGACAGAGAAAATCTGACGGTAACCGTTGAGCCGGGAATATTCGTCACCACGCTCACCGGCTATTTCAAAAACTTAACTGAAAAGGAGAATTTTCCCTGGCGCCCGTATTTTACCGGCGCCCCCGGCGGATCCCTCAACAATGCTACCAATATCTTTCAGGGCATTAACAAATTTGCCGGCCTGAAATACGGCGTGGGCATCCAGAACATTGCCTCCCTGGAAATTGTCCTCCCTGACGGCTCAGTGTTGAACACTGCCGGCGGTGCCAGTATCTTTGGCGTGAACCACTGGATGCAGGGACCGGGGCCCACACTCACCTATCTCCCCTTCTTTGCCCTCGGGTCGTTTGGGATCTGTACCAAGATCACCTGGAGCCTCTTCCCCATGCCTGAGGCCTGCCAGAGTATCTGGGCGTACTACGAGGATTTCGAGGTTGCAACAAAGTGCTTGATCGAACTCCTCCACCAGGAGATCGGGAGGGGACTCTTCATCATGCCCTCATGGACCCAGGCTGCTTATTCAGCAGAGACCCGTGAAGAGGGTATCCGTCTGGCCAAGGCCTGTCCCAAGTACATGCTGGGCATGGGTGTGGAAGGGACGAGGCGTTCAGTTGTCTATCAGACGGAGCTCGCTCATAAGATTATTAAAAAACACGGGGGGAGGATTGCCCCGAAAGAACTGGTCGAGGTATACCGGGGACATGAGCAAAATATCAAGGGGTGGGGTCAGTCCAACAGCCCGAGGCTGATGCGCCACCTGGGGATGATCATGACCAACATGGCCTACCTGTCGGTCGATCAGGTTCCGGAATATGTGAGGCTCTGTACCGAGGGGACTCACAAGGTCCGCTCCTATATGGATTTTCCCGAGCCCAACTTTGGCGAGGTGGCGAGCGGTCCCCAGCTCTACACCTATCAGTGGGGCCATTTCGTGATCGCTGAATTCATCTTTGCCTATGACCACACCAACCCTGAACACTGTAAGGCCGTATGGCAGTGTATGCACAACATGGGGGCAGTTCCCTGGAAGATGGGTACCGGTCCCTGGACACTGGGGAGAGACCCCTTTGTCCCGAACCTGACCGGAAATTTCTACGATATGGCAAAGAAACTCAAGAATCGTCTGGACCCTGAAAACATCATGAACCCGGGCATTGCTTTTGCCGATTGACGGTTACCTGACAGGACGATTATCTCTGTCGGAAGCGTAAGTGAGGAAGAAAATGCAAGTGAAGAAGGAAGAAAGCAAGAAAGTAATCCCAAACCGGCTTCCCCGTGAAGTCTTCTCTGCACTGGTCAATATCCTGGGACCTGAGTGGGTCTCTGAAGACCGTGCGGTGATTGAGGCCTATAGCCGTTTCTCCGTTGATTCTGCCGGGGCGCTGAGAAAGCATCTCAGGGATTACACCATGCTGCCGGCCTGTATTGTCCTGCCCCAGTCCACAGAGGATGTGCAGGCTATTATGAGGATCGCCAACCGTTTCAAGGTGCCGGTCATTCCCTTCACCAACGGGATGATCGCCTTCAACGGGCCCACGAATCCGGAGCCTACCATCTGCGTCCATTTCAGCAGGATGAACCGTGTCCTTGCGATTGATGAAGATAACCTGACTGCCACCCTCGAGGCCTTTGCGGATTATGCCCAATTGCAGGCAGAAGCCATGAAGAGAGGGCTGTGGAACGGGGGCAGCCCTTTAGCGACAACCCTCTGTAAATTATCCTCCCAGACCTCATTTGCCGGTATCTGGCAGACGGACCTGAAGTACGGGACGCTCACCCGGAACATCATCAGCGTGAAGATGGTTCTTCCCACGGGTGAAATCTTCATGACGGGATCGGATGCTGTTGCCGGAACAGAGGCATTCTGGGAGTATGGCCCGGGACCGGATTTTTTGAGCCTGGTGAGGGGCAGTGCCGGTACCGCAGGGCTCATCACCGAGATAACGGTGAAACTCCATCCCTGGCCGGGAGGGGCTGTGCTTCCCGAGCCTCCGGCAGGACGTCCCTGCGTGAGGAATTACCACGAGCCCACGTATGATACTGCAGCGCCTCCGCCGAAGGTGAGGCTTCTGTGGGTGGAGTTTCCGGACTACGATTCGGAGATTGAAGCCCTCCATAAGGTTACGCAATCCGGGATCGGGATGGGCTTGAATGCTACCGGTGTTTACAATGCCTACTACTGCTCTCAGACCCAGGAGATGACCCTGCAGAGGATCAAGGAGAAGTTCTTCCCTCCCTACAACTGCTATATTATCATCTGCGGTTTTACCTCTGAGCGGCAGATGGATTACGAAGAAAAAGTTTTCCGGGAAATAATTGCCGAGACCGGCGGGACGTTCCTCTCAGACACGCATAAGCCGGATGTGCTGTATGCCCTCATGCCCTGGAACCTCGACTGCATCAGGCATGTAACGGGCTTCCGGATGAACCGGCACTTTTACGGGAGTTCTATCGTTCCGGGAGGCAATCTAAGAGACTTAGCCCAGAAGACAAAGGAGATTTGGACGAGGACGATTGAAACCTTTGGTGAGACTTATATCACTGACAGAGGAGGCGTTGATGACACGCCCTTCCTCTACGCTATTGAGCGGGGAAGCCGTTTCTGGTTATCAGAGGCTGATGTCTATCCCGATCCTCTTGATCCGGAACTGCTGAAGAGGGCGCGGGTCCTGACCTTTGCCGCGGTGGTAGACTTTGTCTCCCAGAGCTATAACCCTACAGGGATGGGTGTCCTGATCGAGCCCCTCACGTCATCGTTCCCGGAGCAGGGGCCCAATGCCCATCTCTTTTTCCGCAAGATCAGAAAGATCTTTGATCCCAACAGCATCTATGCCCCGGGCAGGCAGGTTTACACTGAAGAAGAGTTTCAGGCGCTCCCCCAGGAGATTTTTGATTTTATCAACGGTATGAGAACCAGGTACGGACTTGCACCATTGAAGCGGTAGCGGAATTCGGTGCAACCCTCTTGATGGCCTGATCCGGTGGGAAACGGAATGTCGAATATGGAAGAAAAGGAAATTTTTAAAAAGGCCCTTGACTGTGTACGGTGCGGTTCCTGTCGCGTCATCTACGCTGACCGTATCAAGAGCATGCGGTTTGGGAAACAGTGCCCGCCGGGAACCTACCACCTGATTGAAACGTTCTATCCTGCCGGGCTCATGTATCTCGCTGTGGGACTCATGCGGGAGCAGTTCCCCTACAGCCCGAGGGCGGTAGAAGCTGTCTATGCCTGTACCCTCTGCAGATACTGCCAGACGATCTGCGAGGAATACGTTGAGACCAGGACCATGCCTGTTATTGAGGCATTGAGGAACAAAGCGGTGAGGGAAGGGGTGGGGCCGCTCCCTGAACAGAAGGCATGTATTGAGAACCTCCGGAAGATGGGCAATATCTTAGGTCAGCCCCAGGAGAAGAGACGCGCCTGGTTGAGAGATTTGAAAAAGCCTGTGAAGTTTTTAGACAAGGGGGATAAGGCATCAACCCTATACTTTTTAGGGTGCCAGTATTCCTGTAATCCCCTTCTGGAGGATGTACCCAGAGTGACTGCGGAGATTTTCAGTGAGGCTTCTGTTGACTGGGGAGTGCTGGGTGAACAGGAAAAATGCTGTGGTTATCTCGCCCTGGCGCTGGGCTATCCTGAAGTCTTCGAGCAGTATGCACGAGATAATATGGCTGCCTTTAAACGACTGGGAATCAGGCAGATCGTCACATCGTGTCCGGAGTGTTATTCCACCTTCAAGCTCAGATACCCTGAAGTTGCCCCCCTGGATGTGGAAGTGATCCATACTGCAGAATTACTCCACCGTCTCCTTGAAGCGAAAAAGCTGAAGTTGAAAGGGCAGAGGACAAAGGTGACCTATCACGATCCCTGCCACCTGGGGAGATACTGTTATCTCTATGAGGAGCCCCGGAACGTGATTCAGGCAATCCCGGGTATTGAGCTGATAGAGATGGAGAGGAACCGGATGGATGCCTGGTGTTGCGGTGCCGGAGGCGGCGTGAGCATGGGGAACAGGGATTATGCCCTCGCCACTGCGAAAGCACGGCTGGAGGAAGCGCTCTCCTGCGGTGCTGAGGCCCTCATTACCTCCTGTCCCAACTGCATCCAGATCTTGAGGGACTGAGCATGGCACGAGTAGATTTTAAGGATATGGTCAAATTTGCTGATGAAATCCTTGAACGTCATAAGCTCTTTGAAGGATACGAGCTCATACCCTTAGAAACGTATCAGGGCAGGGACACCAGGCCAGCGTGGGATTTTGAAACGAAAATGGCTAAGGGATTCTACCGGCCCTACCTCATTAAGGGGAGCGACAAGATAGAAAAGATCACCATTGGTGAGCTGCACTACATGAACCGTGCAAAATACTGCGCCCTCAACATGACTGCAAGTGATGACTACGACCTTCCCATTTTTGCCTGTGAGTGGGATGAGATGGCCCCTCGTATCGGTGTTACGACAGACTTCATGCCGGTAGTAGATATTGCGGTACATCCGGAGTATCGTGAGAAATATCTGGCACCGCTCGCTGGCCTCTGGAGGAAATATCGTACCATCCCGGGTTTTACCTCAGAGGGGCGGTGTCTTTTGCAGAGGAGGTATGCGCCCTGGCAATGGGCACGGGAAACCCTCTCTCCTTACTGCCTGGATGGCAGGGTTGAGGAGAAAGAGGACCGGTATAAGGTGCTCGAAGCAACCATAGAATATGCGAAGGTCTGGCTTGACCTGTTAAAGAAGGCAGAGCCGATAAAAGACCCGGCTTATAAACAGGAAATGTTAAAGAGAAAACAGACTATGCAGAAATACTATCGGGACAGGGATCCCGGCGGTGAGGTGCTGAAGAAGATCTTTGGTGAAGAAAAAACCCACCTGTTTGTAAGTCTCATCTTCTAACAGTTTGCTGAAAAAGCAACTTTTGTAAGGCTGATCAAAAATGTCTCCGCCTGTGGCGGACAAGGCGCCCGAAATCCTGAGGAGTATAAAACCTTGGGCCGCTCCTGCGGTAAAGTTTTTTACCCGAAGACGGGCCAAACGGCTTATCGAGGGGAATCCGCCATGGCGGACAGATGGGCATTTTTCAGCAGCCTGCTAAAGGAGGCATATTATGGCAGAAGGTATACAGTGGTCACCTTACAGAGAGAAAATGCGGGAGCTGATCGATCAGATCAGCGTCCGGGAGATCAAAGAATGGAAGGGGCAAGATATAAGAGCGGCAGGAGAATTCAAGACCCAGGAGGCATACGGTGGATTAAAGGCATATTCCGCTGACAAGGTGGAGAAGGTGGCTCTTGGGGATTTCTTGGTCAGGGGTGAAATCCACTATGGCCTCTGTACGATCATCCCCGCTGAAGCCTACGATGTGCCATTCTTCATCTCCCGCTGGGATGAACGGGAAAAAGAGATTATCCTGCTGGTTGACCTCATGCCCACCGTTGACTCCCTCATCG
>JAPLJA010000271.1 GCA_026388815.1 Pseudomonadota bacterium | reverse complement strand
TAGGGAAGGACTGCATTACGGAGCATATCTTGGTAGTCATATTGTTTCAGCACGACCTCTTTCCACCAGGTAAGTTAATCGGCAACACCCTCCTCGGAAACCTTCCCTTCAATCAGGGCAAGGGCAACCGCATTGGCTGCTTTCCATCCGCTGATTACCGCACCGGTCATCTCCGACTCCTTGCACCAGATCGTATCTCCAACGAATACAACCTGATCCTTATAGGGCTTTATGATGTGTGAGAACATATTACCAATTGCTGATAACCTCCGCTTCTTTTCTGCCCTTTTAAACCAGGGAGAAAAAATACCCTGTCTGGTAAACCTCTCAAATGCCCCTTCAAAATCTGCACCGTGATTGATTGAGGTGACCATCACGAAATGTTCGCGGTCAGCAGTCCTGGGCGTAATCCAGGCACGCATGAGCGGTTCCTCATTTAAGAAGATCTGGAAGAGAGAAAACTCTTCTGGTATCTCGGTGTCAACCATCTCGTATCCCGCCGTGATGGCGGTCCCAAAGAATTTCCTGTCCTGATTGAGACCGAGGGATCGGGCAAGCCTTGAACTCCTGCCGTCAGCCGCTATAACGAACGTCCCTTTGAAAGTCTTACCTTCCCGGGTTATTACCTTGACCTCCCTCCCCTCTTTTATGGCACCAAGCACATTGTAAGGATGGAAAACATCAACGTTCAGGGAAATATTCTCTTCCAATAACCCCCCAAGAAGGACTTCCTTATTGTAGATGGCGCTCGCCCTCCCTGCGTCTCCCTTGAGGAGGTTCTCTTTATATCCGCCGATCTGGATCTTATTGCCTTTGTAGGAGCAGATCTGCCAGGTGTAAAAGTTCTTATGGGGTCCTTGATAGGCGACAGAAAACCCATAGTGAGGGAAACAGATTCGCTGGTTTCTGGGGTTTAAGGTAACCCTCTCGCCTAAATATCTCCCGCTTAACGAGACTACCATCATAGAACAGGCCCGTTTGATCTCGGCAATGTTCTGTTTTCTTTCAATCAATCCCACTTTGAGGCCTGCTTCTGCAGCTGTCTTGGCAGCCATAAGACCAGCAGGACCTGCGCCCACAACCAGCAGGTCATACGTTTCTTTCATCTGTCTTCTCCCATGTTTTCTTCAATTTTGACAACTGGGGCAGAAATGACAACTCCTGCCACCTACTCTCATCCTTTCAATCGTAGTCTTACAGATCAAACAGGTCTGCCCTCCTCTCTGGTAAACCCTGAAATGATGCTGATACCTGCCAGGCCTCCCCAGCCCATCGCGGAAATCCCTGATTGTGGTGCCCCGTTTTTCAATCCCATCTCTCAATACCTGACGGATCGCATGATATAGTCTTTTCATCTCACGAGAAGTGAGTGACCTGGCTGAGCGCAACGGGTTAATCCCGGCAGCAAAGAGAATCTCATCGGAGTAGATATTCCCTATGCCGGCAATTTTCCGCTGATCCATAAGCAGCGTCTTAATACGAGCCGGGGAATCGAGGACCTGTTCCAGGTGGGATGCGCGAAAGCGGTCGTGCAGAGGCTCGGGTCCCATCTGCAAACATTCCTCCACCCCGCTCAACGGAGTAACGAATACCTGACCAAACTTACGAATATCCCTGTAGCGAAGGGCACAACCATCATCCAGGGTTGCGATGAGATAGGTATGCTTATCGCGGCAACGCACCGGCTCAGGGGACAACATTATTTGACCGGTCATCCCCAGCCTTATGACCAGGACTTCGCCGGAATCAAGAGTGAAGAGCAGTGCCTTGCCTCTCCTCTCTAACCCTGTGATTTTTTTCTCTACCAGCTTTTTCCTGAGCGACGCACCTGACGAATTTCTTCTGAAAATCCTTGCCGGGCGGATCCGGATCTCTACCATCCTCCTCCCGACGATCTTCTCGCTCAGATCATTCTTTACGGTCTCTACTTCAGGTAATTCCGGCAATATACAGATTCACTCCTTTGGGGCAGACTTTTTTTTCAACTTCTTCTTGATCAGTTCCCTCTTCAGGGGAGATACCCGGTCAATAATGAGAACACCTTCGAGATGGTCGATCTCATGCTGGAAGATTCGAGCCAGCAGCTCTTCTGCCTCTATCATCACCTCTTTTCCCTCAGGATCAAGCCCTTTTACCACAACTTTTCTGCACCGCGTAACGCTGAGGCTTACCTCCGGGCAGCTCAAGCAGCCTTCTTCTATCTGCATTTCCCCTTCTTTGCTTACCAGTGTGGGGTTTATCAGGCAGATAAGACCCTTGCCTGCATCTATGGTGATGATTTGTTTTGAAACTCCCACCTGAGGAGCCGCAAGGCCAACTCCTTTATGAAAGTACATGGTCTCAGCCATATCCCGGATAAGCTTTTTAACCGCACTATCAATCTTCTCAACTTTCTCAGTCTTCTTTTTAAGAAGAGGATTGGGATAGATCAATAATTCAAGCACCGCCATGACAATTTCCTCAGCTCGTTCAACACAACCTGCTCAATATCTCAGGACCATTGCTGGTTATGGCAACGGTGTGTTCCACATGAGCGGAAAGGCTGCCATCAGCAGTTACAGCAGTCCATCCGTCAGCAAGAATTTTAACCTTGAAGCTCCCCGCATTCACCATTGGTTCCAGAGCGAGAACCATCCCTTCCTGCAGACGGGGTCCCTGATGAGGACTCCCGAAATTAGGAACTTGAGGTTCTTCATGGAGTTCCCTCCCTATCCCGTGGCCTACAAAATCTCTCACCACGGAAAAACCGTTTTTTTCTACCCAGGACTGGACAGCATGGGAGATATCAAAAAGCCTGTTACCAACCACAGCCTGTTGTATTCCCTGATAGAGGGAAGCTTCGGTTATCTTGAGCAATCTTTCAGCTTCTCCGGATATGTTCCCTACCGGTACCGTGATTGCGCAATCACCAAAAAAGCCATTCAGCCTCGCCCCCAGGTCAAGGCTGATGATATCTCCTTCCTCCAGCCTCCTTCCATCCGGGATGCCATGGACGATCTGCTCATTCACCGAGGTACAGAGGGCTGCAGGATAACCGCGATAACCCTTAAAGGCTGGTATTGCCCCTTCCTGAACAATCAGCTTCTCGGCAAGGTCATTCAACTCCTGGCAGGTAATACCCGGCTCGATTACCTTCTTCACGGCTTCTAAGGCAGAGGCCACAATCTGACAGCTCTTTCTCACCTGCTCAATTTCATAGCGTGATTTTAAAACAATCATGAGATTCCGTGACTCACAAGAGATTCTTCTCTCACTTTACAATACTTCTTCCCCTGGTGGCAATTCACTTCAATCATCTTACCGTCATGCAGCCGGTCTATGCAGGTTATTACTTCTTTCCGCTTTCTGCCGAGCGTATGGATGATCTCGGAGATGGTTAAGGGGTGCCTTCTGATCATGGAGATGATGGTTTCCTCCAGGTCCTTTTCTCTCATGGGCTTCCTTTTCCTGCTCACAGTAGTTATAACCTCACACCCTTTCCCCAGGTATCTCTGGATCTTTCTCAAGTCCTCAAACCGCATCGGTCTTGCCTCTCCTTCGCTTCCCGGCCGCACAACGGTGTTCAGTTGAACCTTGTCAGGACCGATCCTCTGGAGTGCGTCTTTTATTTTCTCCAGTTCTCCCGGCGAATCATTTACCCCTTTCACCAGCATTATTTCAAGCCACATCTGGCCCTTATACCTCGTGCGAAATGCCCTCAGACCCTCAACAATCTCTTCTATGGACAATGAGGGATGGGGACGATTTATTCTCTGAAATGTCGATGGTGTCACGGCATCGAGCGAAGGCAGGACAACGTGAGCATTACGCAGCTCCTTCTGCAACTCTCTTGTAAAGAGGAGGCTCCCATTAGTGAGGACGGCGATAGGAAAGCTGGCGCGATCCTTCAATTTTTCAACGAGTTTTCCCAGGTAGGAGTTGAGCGTTGGCTCTCCTGAACCGGCTATGGCAATATAGTCTATCTGTCCTATGGTATCTTTGAATTGATCCCATTCATCTAATACTTCATCATACGGGGTATAGTGCTGTCTCTGCACGGTCTTTTTTGTGGTCCTGCCCAACTGGCAATAGATACAGTCCATGCTGCACACCTTGAAGGGAATAATATCTATCCCCAGCGAAAATCCAAGCCTCCGTGAAGGCACTGGTCCAAAGAGCGTTTTCAGCTTCATGTCAGACTCCGGCAGAATTTTCTTATTACCTCATTGAATTCCCCAGGCCTTTCTACCATGATCATATGCCCGCCCCCATCCATGATGTGGAGGGTCGCATTTTGGATGTTGTCGTAGAGATACTGGGAATAGAGCGGAGGGGTGAGCTTATCTTCGTTGCCACAGATAATCAGGGTGGGAAGGGTGATATTACGCAGCCTCTCCCGGGCATCAAACCGGTCACAGGCTAAGAAATCACCATACAGGATTTCAGGGGTATTCTGGCAGAGGACCTCAAATCCCTCCCTGACCATTTCCTCAGGCACGGTTTCAGAATATGCATACTCACAGCTTAACCGAACCATCATCTCAAAATCCTTGCATACCAGATCGAGGATGGTAGGAGACACACGAAGTTTGGCACCTGTACCTACCAATACCAGTGCTTTCAGACAGTCAGGATAATGGAGAGCGCATTCCTGTGCAATTGCCCCCCCCATGGAGTGTCCGACGAGGATGGCATGCTCGCATGTGAGCCTTTCTAAAAACCCCCTGAGCCATTCAGCATAATCTTTGATTCTCTCCCTTCCCTTATCTTCTGACAGGCCATGACCGGGGAGGTCAGGGATGATTATCTCTATCTCTTCATCAAACAAGTTCCATTGCTTTGACCAGAGTCTATGATCTCCTCCTGAACCATGAATGAAGACCAAGCTTTTCTTTGGTGGGGAAAAGGCCCGTACTCCACTATGGAAATAGTAGTATCGACAGCCATCTATCTGAAGGTATGGCATACGCTTTCAGCCTTTTTATGGGTTGGGGTACCCCACCGGTATCACATAGAGTGGCTCAAAATTTGGACTCAGCTTCATTACCGTTGCCACTTCTTCATCCCTGAAAGCACCAACCATCACCGTCGCTAATCCCATTGCGACTGCCTGCAAAGAGACGTTCTGACCAACATGGCCGGCTTCCATGAGGACATACCTCCTTCCCCGGTCTCCATATCTCCTGGTTGTCAGGGAATAATCAGCGACGATCACCATGGAGAGAGGGGCTTCCTGAATGAACTCCTGCCAGAGAGAGGCACTGCACAGCGGGTTACGATGATCTCCTTTTACCGTAAGGGTCAGGGAATGAGTTTCCGGTTGATAGTGGTAAATGCCTTCTGGAAGACCCTCGACCCCACGCTGACCAACGACAAGAAAAATTTTCAGAGGATAGGTAGCTCCGGCAGAAGGTACGGTTCGATAGCTTCTTTCCGTCATGCCTTGAGCTGACCAGAGAAGCTGGGATACCTGGTGTAAGTTCAGGGCACTCTGTCTATAATCCCTTACACTCCTCCTTCTCTGAATCGCAACCTCTAATGGTACCTCGCTTTTCTTCCGTACTTCAGGAAGCGGTATCTCTTCAGGGCGCATAGTCATCGTACGTTTTTACTGTAACAAGAGGGCCAAGAAAGTTCTATTATTTTATAGGACGGTGAAAGTGTGATAGAGGTGATAAAGGAGACGATAAGCCGAGTTCTGTACCTGATCAATTGACCAGGCAATAATCATTCATCTGGGATCCCGATTGCCCGGAACCTCAAGCGACTTACCCGAGGGTAGGGTCAAGCGGGCCACTTAACTCAGATATTCCGCCACTGGCGGATTCATCTGATACCCTCCTATTTGGTCTTGCTCCAGGTGGGGTTTACCGTGCTCCCGATGTCACCATCGGGACGGTGAGCTCTTACCTCGCCTTTTCACCCTTACCCGCCGAGGCGGGCGGTATATTTTCTGTGGCACTTTCCTTCCCGTCACCGGGACTTCGCGTTACGAAGCACCTTGCCCTGTGGAGCTCGGACTTTCCTCTCCGTCTTCAGAGAAGACGAAGCGATTATTTCGTCTCCTTTAACACCCCCTTTCTTCAGACTCCTTGCGTCCCTATAGTATCAGCTTTTGACTGGTGGTTGTCAATGGTATTGCCCGCTTTCTTGACATAGAGAATCCTGTTGCAACTGGGGCAGGTAATGATATGTTCATTCGTTAACACTTCATTAATGACCTGGGGAGGGATATGCATGCTGCATCCGGAGCACGTGCCATCTTTCACCATCACCACAGCCAGGCCATTCCGCTTTTCCTTGATCTTCTGGTATTGCCTGTGAAGGCTTAGTTCCAGTTCTCTCGCCAACTCCTCACGGAGCACGTGTTTCTCTTCACCGACAGCCCCGTACTTCTTGTCTTCTTCTTCCAGCCTATTCTTCGCTTCTTCATATTCTTTCAGTTTGATCTGAAGTTCTTTCTCTCTGTGCTTCAGTTCTGCCTGGATGGTATCGATCTCTTCCATGACAAGCAGGATCGCATCTTCTTTCTCAGAGCTCATCTTTTTTAATGCCTCAATCTCTTTTAAGGCAGCCTGATATTCCTTATTCGTTTTGACGGCTGTAAGTTTTTCTTCTGACTTTTTCACCCGATCCATGTCCGCCTCCAGATCCTTTTCTTTCTGCCGTTTATCTTTCTGAAGGCTCTCCAGTCTCTCCTGTGCTTGTTTCACCCTCCCTTTTTCATCCTCAATTCTTTTATCCAGTTTCTTCACCTTTTCCGGATACTCCCGGTGAAACCTTTCTGCCCGGTATAACTCTAAATCCACAGCTTGTAACTTTATGAGAATCTCCAACTCCTTCTTCAATACCTTCTCCTCCGCGTGTATGGTGTCACCGTGCACAAATAAAAATGCACCCCACGAGGTGCATTTTTCTTAGTATGGTGGGCTCACCAGGGATCGAACCTGGGACCTTCCGGTTATGAGCCGGTGGCTCTACCAACTGAGCTATGAGCCCATAACAAGCATAGGGAGCTTTATGCGTTAGTTCTGCATTCATCAATACTCGACGAAACTCTTCAGTTTTTTGTTCCTACTCGGATGTCGTAACTTCCTCAAAGCCTTTGCTTCTATCTGACGAATTCTCTCTCTGGTTACATCGAAAGTCTGGCCTACTTCCTCTAGGGTATGGTCTGACTTTTCACCTATCCCGAATCGCATTCTCAACACCTTTTCTTCCCGTGGACTCAGGGTAGCCAGCACACTGTTGGTCTGTTCTTGCAAATTTGCATTGATTACCGCATCGACAGGAGAAAGAATCTTCTTGTCCTCGATGAAATCGCCCAGGTGACTGTCTTCTTCTTCACCAATCGGGGTCTCGAGGGAGATGGGTTCCTTGGCAATCTTTAAGACTTTCCTCACTTTATCTAAGGGGAGTTCCATCTTTTCTCCTATCTCTTCAGGGGTAGGCTCCCTCCCGATCTCCTGCACCAGATATCTCGACGTTCGTATGAGTTTATTTATGGTCTCAATCATATGGACCGGAATCCTGATCGTCCGTGCCTGATCTGCGATTGCCCGGGTAATGGCCTGCCGAATCCACCACGTTGCATAGGTGCTGAATTTATAACCCCGCTGATACTCAAACTTCTCTACAGCCTTTATGAGACCGATATTCCCCTCCTGGATGAGATCCAGGAAGTGCAGGCCTCGGTTCGTATACTTCTTGGCAAGGCTTACTACCAACCGTAAATTTGCCCGTACCAGTTCATCTTTTGCCAGCTTTGCCTTTTCATCTCCCCGGTCAATCTGGTTAATCGTCTCCTTCAACACCTTGGCAGGGAGTACAGAATCTCCTTCTACCTTCTTTATCCTGTTATGAGCATCTTTTATAATTCTATCACATTCATTCAAATCCTCCAAGCTGATACTGTGCTTTCTCAATAACCTCTTGGCTTCCTTCTGGTTCTTCTTTGCCTCACGGAACAAACGCTTGAGGTCCTTTGCCTTCAGCCGGGTTTTCTTCTCACACTCTGTGATCTCTTCCTCCGCCTTTTCCAGACGTATTAAAAAACCGCGAAGTTTTTGGGCTATCTTCTCAATCTGCCCCCTGCTGAAATGCATCTCTTTGAGAAGATGGACAATATCTTCCTTGTTCTTTACGATCTTTCCCCGGATATTCTTCTTTCTTTTCTCCGTGAGTGACCTCCTGGTCAAGCTCCTCTCAAGTTTACGGCTTCCCTCGTCCAGTGACCTGATCTTTTCAATCATCTCCAAGGTTTTCTTCCGGTAATACTCTTCTTCAGCGTCACTGTCCTCTTCATCTAAATCTTCAATGATCTCCCGTACAGAAATCCTGCCAGTCTTCAGCTTATCGCCGAACCCGACTATCTCCTTGATAGCGATAGGTGAATTGAGAACGGCACTGGCTATTTCCTGTTCTCCTTTTTCTATTCTCTTCGCGATCTCCACTTCTTCCTCGCGAGTCAGTAAAGAGACTGAGCCCATGTCGCGGAGGTACATCCTTACAGGATCATTCAGCTTGCCGAAAAGGTCCCGGTCTATATCTGCTTCTTCCTCTTCCTCTTCCTGAATCTTGGCAGCTCTCTGTTTGTTCAGCTTAACCTTCTGAGTTGCATCCACAATCTCAATATCCATCTCACCAAAGGTCATCATCAGATCATCGATCTGGTCAGGAGACACAATGTCCGCGGGGAGAATGTCATCCACTTCATCGTAAGGGAGATAGCTCTTCTCCTTGTCCGTGTCGATTAAGTGTTTAATCTCATCAAGCTCTGGTTTTTTTGGCATTCACCTTTCCCCTTCCCTGCTTTTTATACAGCAGCCGTTCGGGCTAAATCTTTTCTCTTTTTCACGAGTTCTTGCTTGTAGAGTAAAAATTCCCTTAAAATCCCTTCGTCTTTCTCATCTTGTGCCTTGTTGATCATGGCATTCAATCTCTGGATCTCGTTCCCCATCTTATGCAAGCGTATTTTCTGCATACAGCTTCGTAAAAACTCAGGGGCGTCCTCCAGAGGTTCCTCATCAAAAAGGCACTCAGAGAGCAACCCCCGTAACTCCTCTTCCGAAACTTCGTTCATCAGTAATGTGGGGTCAAACTCTTTATCAGCGACATATTTATCAATAATGATGGTCGCTAATTTCCTACAGGAACCGATGGAGAAATCATCGGCGATGGCCTCTTTCTGCACCTGAGGTATCAAAGAGGGGTAGAGGAGCATGAGCCGTACCATCATCTTTTCAACCTTTCGTGCCCCCGATAGTTCAAGAGCCTTTTCTGTACGCTCAGACCGCTCGCTCCGGTCTTCATGTTTCATCTTTTGAAAGATGATCTCCTCTTTAACCCCCAAGCGCTGTGAAACCCTCTGAATATAGAGTTCTCTCTCGGTTCGATCCCTGATCTGGCTCACCATTGGCACCACTTCTTCAATGATCTTGAGCTTCCCTTTTACGCTGTAAGCATCATTGGCAGTAAATACCTGCCCGAAGAAAACATCCAGCAGTGAGAGCGGTTCTCTCAGTTTATTCCTCATCGCCTCCCCATTGTCCTTCTGAGCAAAGGTGTCTGGATCAAAGCCAGCAGGGAGGAGAACCATTTGAGGGGAAATCCCTTCGTCTAAAAACAGCGGCAGAGAGCGCATTGCTGCTTTTGCCCCGGCTTCATCAGAATCAAAGATGATGATGAGATTTTTCGTGTACCTCTTGAGAAGCTTAATCTGATGCAGAGTCAGTGCTGTTCCCAGCGTTGCCACCACATTCTTTATACCATGCTGATACATGCTCAAGAAGTCAAAGTAACCCTCCACAATAATGGCCTGATCCGTCTTACGGATAGAGGGAAGGCTTGCGTGCAACCCATACACATGGTAACCCTTGGTGTAGACAGACGAATCAGGAGAATTCATATATTTAGGCTCTTCAGCCTCGATTGCCCTTCCCCCAAAACCAACTACCCTTCCTTTAAAATCAGCTATGGGGAATATGAGCCTGTTTCTGAAACGATCGTAAAAACCCTTCCTGTCTTCCCGGGGAATCACCAGACCCAGCCGCTGTAAATCTTCTCTTAAAATACCCTTGTCAGAGAGGAACGTTAACAGTCCATCCCACCGGTTGGGAGCAAAACCTAATTTGAATTCTTCCGCTATCCCCTTATCAATTCCCCGTTTAACCAGATACTTTCTTCCGCGCTCGCCTTCCTTAGATGCGCGGAGAATTTCCCTGAAGTAGTCAGAAGCAGATTGATTAATCTTCAATAACTCAGCATTGCCCTCTGCCTTTTCTTCGGATTTAAACTCGACCATCCTCAAAGGGAGGGATATTCCCGCTCTTCTCGCTGCCTCTTTCACTGCATCCGGGAATGAGAGGTGCTCAAATTTCATCAAAAAATTGAAGACATTTCCGCTTGCGCCGCAACCGAAACAGTGGAAGATCTTTTTCTCTTCATTGACGATAAACGAAGGAGTTTTTTCTGCGTGGAAGGGGCATAAACCTTTATAATTTACTCCTGATTTTTTGAGAGAGATATAATCAGAGATGACTTCAACGATGCTGCAACCGTCTTTGATCTCTGAAATCTTATCCTCCGATAGGAACATCAACACCATTCTCCGTTAAGGCGAAATCGGCTATTCCCCAAGAATAAGAGGTGTAACTATTTATTTGCCCGGAAAAGAAAAAGATCTTCTTCAGAAATGAAAAAAAACGGGCTCTGATTCGTCGCCCCTTTTATTAGAAGATTTACCAAAAGATTTAAGGTATCCGAGGCTTTTTCTTACGCTAAACCCCGTTCCTCCTAGTACCTTCTCATGCTCTTTAATGCTCTTTTACGAGCTGCCAGTGCCTTCTTCTTTCTCTTGACACTGGGCTTTTCATAATGCTGTCTTTTCCTCAGCTCTGATAAAATGCCTGCTTTCTCACACTGCTTTTTAAAGCGTCTTAAGGCATTTTCAAAAGGCTCATTTTCGTTAACTTTTATGCCTGGCACTCATCTCCCCCCTCCTTTCAATGTAAGATTTTTATTCAGGAGGGTAATTGTAAAAATTACCTCTATTAATTAAATGTTGTATTCTATCTTTTATTCCTATTCTGTCAAGAAAAAACTCTTAAAATTATCATTATTACATAAAATATAAAGCAATTTTACATGGTTAAGCAACTTTACTGTGCATCTTGCCGGATGCACCTCCACATGATAGGTAAACCTGTTTCTTGCATTTTTCTCTAATATAGTTTATAAAAAACCTTGTTCATAAGGAGGAGCTACCATGAAGCAATATAATCGAACAATTCTCACTACCGCTTTTATCCTTTCACTTTTGTGTCTACCCTTATGCGCACCAGGACTGGCATCACCACCAATAAAAGTGGAGGATATTGCAGCAAAAGTATGGGAAAAAGCTCGTACCCAGCAGACAAAAGTAAACGACTACGTCTGTACGTTACTCTCAAACAAACAGGAAAAAGATAATACAGGCAAGGTGGAAAGTGTCACCCGGATTGAAATGAAATCATATTTTAAAAAACCGGATAAACAGTTAAAGGAGTTTGTAAAGGCAACGAAAGATGGGAAGACGGCATCGAAAAAAGACCTTCAACCCGGGGTGTTCGCAGCTTCTTTTGTGAAGTCATCTGAAGAATTAGCTGAAGAGATTCAGAAAGAGATGAAATCAATCATAACATTCTCCTCTGACTATAAGGATAAACTGGATATGAAAATCCTCAGAGAAGAAAAAATAGAGGGGGGTAACACCTGGGTAATTGAAACTGTTTCCCGATCAAAAGATCTTAAACTAAAAAAGGCAACCCTCTGGATCAGCCAGGACAAACTGAGGACGATAAAAATTGAGGCTGAGTCAGTTAAAAATCCTTCTACCTTTGTTAAGATCATCAAGGTGACTACCTCACTGAGCGAGGTTGCGCCTGAAATCTTTCTCCCCAAGGCTACCAAGATTGAGACAAGTTTAAGCAAGGTTTCCTCTAAACAGGTTGAAACCATGAATGAATATTCAAACTATAAGATCAATTCGGGGTTAGCAGATAGCCTGTTTCTGAAACCGTAGTTGTTATGACAAAACCCTTTACCGAGATCGTCTCGGAAACAGATTTTCTCCCTCTCGCCCAAACAGCTTCTCATGAGTACCTCAAGATATGCAATTATCTCGAGGACAGGCATGATAGGTTTACCCAGAAGTTCTACATGCATGTAATCAAGGAGTCACAGGAGCTTGAGGATTTCCTTGATGACCATGGAGCACGGACAAACAGGAACTGGGTATATTTTGGAGAACTGGTTGCTTCATCACGGAATTTCGGAAGGATCGCCTACACCCTCATCCACGTCCTTCGAAGGTACCACTTTTACCACCTCGAGGGGAGCAGGGTTAAAGGGTTTCTCTCCCGTGCGAGAGAGACCATGGGTTTTTTGAATCAGTCCATCATTGCCCTCTTCGAAGAAATCGGTAAGGAATGTAAAAGGCTCGGATTGAAACTCCCCGTTGAAAAGATTGATGACGAAGACTTTCAGGATGTCACTCCCACAAAAGTCCTCCCCCATAACATCGGAGAGGAAGAAGGGATAGACGAAAAGAAAAATGCGGTAAAGATCGCTACCGATCTCATCAATATTGCAAAGAGGTTTATGGGACTGGAGTGTGTGAATTGTTCTACCCCTCAGGAACTCAAGGATATTATCCCCTGCAAAGTGAGTGAGGATAAACTCAGGGAATTTCAATATGCCATCCATAACCTCCAATCGATCTATGATACCTATATAAAAAATACCTCTCTTGAGGTTGAAAGCAGTTCTCTGAAAAGCTCGCGTGGTTACATTTCTATCGCCCTCCACCTGCTGGAAATTGCCTGCTGGCTTTCCCATTTCTACGAAAGACATGAGAACGAAATCCGGCATGAAAAGACCAAGAAGAAGATTGAGAAGGTCATCAAGAAGGAACTGCTCTTAGAGAATGCCATCAATTTTTCCCTCTATTATGCACAAGGATACTTGCAAGAAGGTACAACACAAGCCCATAACATACTGAAGGCCTATACTGAAATTGATACCATCGAACTGAAAATACCAGAAGGACTGGGCTTTCATCTGAGACCGTCCACTCTGGTAGCCAAGGTGGTGAATTACTACGGCTCCACGGTCATGATGATTGTAAAGGATAAGAGATTTAATGCCTCAAGCCCTATTGAAATGATGTGGGCCGGAGGAATGCTTAAACGGGAAAATATTGATACCGTTAAGTTCGAAGGAGACAAACGGGTGCTCCATGATCTGCAGATCCTCTCCGGCGTAAATTACGGTGAGGACATCATGGGGAAGAGCATTGACCTCCCCAAAGAACTCGCCTACCTCAATAAATCCTGAGAACCTTTGGAAACGAGCCCTGGTATCGTTGGATGGTAAAATCAGTCTGATGCGCCCGTGAGAATCCTGTTTACTTTCTGCTGGATTCTTTTCAAATCTGACTCTGTGTAGGGTTTAACATCCCTCAGTTTCGGATCCAGCGGATCAGACGGATTGAAGTTCTGAAGGGTAAGGCAGGAACTGTTCCTGAGTTCCTGTGCTAAAAGGTAGAGATCTTCCTCTTTGATAAGGGCAGGAACAACCGTAATCCGAAATTCATAAGGAATATTTCCCTCTCTCAACCAGCCAATACTCTCTCTGATCTTTTCCATGTTCACAGGCACACCAGCGCACCGTGAATACTGAATTTCATTCAGAGGAGACTTTATATCCATCGAGACAGAATCAAGTAACCCTCTCTCCTTTAACAGGCGGAGAGCATCCGGATTGGTACCATTCGTATCCAGTTTTATAAGAAAACCTTCTTCTTTAAAAAATGCCATCAATTGATACAAGTACGAGTGTAGAGTGGGTTCCCCTCCCGTGATACATACCCCGTCGATCCACCCCCGAAATTCCCGTAACCGTTTCAGGATATAATCCAGGGGGATATCCTGATATTGATCAGGACGTAAGACCAACCCGTGATTATGACAGTAGGGACAACGGAAGTTACAATAAGGGAGAAAAATGACTGTGGTAAGTTTTCCAGGCCAGTCAAGGAACGAGGTCTCGAGAAACCCCTTAATAGAAATAGCTTCAGGCGGGTAACTGATGTTTCTTTCTCACCTCTCGGCTATTGACCAAAATTTTTCTGATCTCGTCAGGCGAGGGGATCATCCCCCGAAAATCAGCAATTGGGTTCTCTTCAGGGTCTTCAACAATGAGAGTTGGTGTAGACAATACTCCATAATAGGTGGCTTCAGCCAGCCCATCTACCGTATCAATATCATAGTCAATTACTTCCAGTCCTTCTTTTCTCAAAATATTTCCTACTACCTTAGCTTGAGGACACTTAGGACATTCTGCTTTCCAGAACAGCTTTACCTTCTCCATCTACCTACTCCTTTCCCCAATGAGCTACCCTATAACCTCCCTTTTCTCAGTTTCTTCAAAATACCCTTCATTTCTGAAACGATCGCGGAGTTCACCTATCTTTCCTTTATTCCAGCTCGAAATTTTAGTGAAATAGCCGGTTATCCTGGTTATCCCCTCAATATCCTGAGAACCACAGTACACACAGGAGTCTCTCAGCCCCCGGCTGGTCCTACCGCAACTTATGCAGGTGGTGAATTCAGGGGAGAACGCTACCTGATCGTTCAGGCTCTCACGGAAAATTTTAATAACAAAGTTTGCCAGTGACTCCTTGGAAGGTCTTGCCTCACCCAGCCAGATGTGTGTTAAAGAACCCGCCTCAATCCTAGGATGGAAAAGACCCTCTTTGATCACCCTTTCAATGGGATTGATAGGTGCCGACACAGCATAGTACGTAGAATTGGTATAGTACACCTCACCCCGGGAGATATCCCCTTTCACAATGTGACCGGATTGCGGAGAATGATACTTGAGATCCAGTCTGGCAAACCGGTAAGCAGTGCTCTCTGCTGGCGTCTGCTCCAACACAAATCTCATCTGATGCTTCTGGCTGAGTTTTTTGGCGAGGAGATCCATATGGGAAATCACTTTCAGCCCGAATTTGAATGCCTCTTTGGATTCGTGGAGCTCCTTTCCGGTATGAACTTTGACCAGTTCGTTCAAACCGAGCATTCCGATGAGATAGGTGGCCCTCCCCATCCTCAGGTATGGCTCTCCATCCTTATTCATGGTGAGGAGGGCAAGAGGCCCTTTCTCACCCAGGGAGAGTAGTTTCTCGATAAATGCCCGCTTCTCGACATGGGCCTTGACAGCCATCTCCATGAATTCCGCAATCTTGGAGAAAAGCCTGGTGTCATCACCATCACTCAGATAACCCAGCCTTGGAAGGTTGATGGTAACGTTCTGGAGGGCACAGTAACGCATCTTCCAGGGATTCATAGCATCGTTAAAATCCTGGGCTTCCAGCTTGAAGCTCAAGCGGCAACACTCTGATATCTTGGCAGTACTGCCCCGATCAAAGACAAAATAGGTATTCCCTTTTTCACTGGCAACGTCACAGATATGGTAAAGGAAATCCTGGTGCCCCTCCGTCTGGAAGAACTTTTCTGTGATATGAACAAGGGGTTTGGGGAAGAAGAACGGCCTTCCTGTCCCATCGCCTTCTTTGTAGACATCAAACAGCGCCCAGGCAAACTTCTGCGACTCCCGGGCATACTCTGCATAGGTCTTTCCGGTAAATTCCCCTCCTGGCCCAATGGCAGGAACATTTTCAAAATGCTTGGGCACCTCCCAATAGAGGTTTATGTCTGTGAAAATCGCCTGTCCGCCTCTGGCAACTGCCTGCTGAGAAAATTCAAAAATGAGCATCTGGGCAAGCTGGGTAATTTCCTCATCACTTTTCCCCACCAAGTATGGGGCAAAGAAAAGGTTTACGGCATCCCAACCGATGGCACCGGCAAAGTGACTCTGGAGTGCAGCAGCAAATTTGACCATATGGGCAAGGAGCACCTCGGGATGTTTGGCAGGCTTTGCCACAGAAAGGGAATTTGGTAGGCTCAGACCATACCGCTTAATGTACTCTAACGATTGGCCAGAACAGTAGGGACGATCAATAAAGCCCAGATCATGAAGGTGAATGTCACCCCGGGTATGTGCATCGGCGATCTCCTGGGAAAATACATTAAGGAGTGCATATTCTTTCTTGATCCCCTCTGCCAGTGTGAGATTGGTTGCCTCTGGTCCGTGGGGAACATTGGCATTCTCCTTGTTGGGATGGAGGATCAACTGATCCACATCATAGAGGGGAACGCCCAAACGGGTATGCATCCGCCGTGCATCCTCCAGCCCCCTCTCAATAAGTTTTGCATCCACGAGTTCACGGATCAGGGGAGTGGTGATTACCGAAATCCTGGAGGCAGCAATCTGTTCCTGAACCTCCTTACTGATCGAATCTGCAGTATCAACATC
>JAPLJA010000313.1 GCA_026388815.1 Pseudomonadota bacterium | reverse complement strand
GAAAGGATTGCGTTCTCTCGAAACCGGCAGGAGCGGCTTCGGTGCCGATGGAAAGGATACCGTCTTTGAGGAGATGAAGCGCTCTATCACTGATTCTGAGCTGAATCACAAAATCAGAGAAAAGCTGACAATCCCCTGCGCTGAGAGGATATTCTTCCTGCGATATGCCCTCCAGAACAATATGAGCGTGGAAGAAATCTGTGAGCTGACTAAGATAGACCCCTGGTTCATTCATAATCTGAAGGAGATTGTTGAACTGGAAGAAGAGATCAAGGGGCAAGGAGCAAGGGGCAAGGGGCAAATTCAACGTTTTCCACGTGACCTGCTTAAGAGGGCGAAGGAATTCGGCTTCTCTGACCATCAGCTTGCCTGCCTCCTCAGGAGCGACGAGATCTCAATCCGTAACCTGCGAAAACAGCATGGCATCAATGCTGTATTCAAGCTGGTTGACACCTGTGCAGCCGAATTTGAGGCATATACACCCTACTATTACTCGACCTACGAAGAAGAGGACGAAGTGAAGGTCACCTCCCGGAAGAAGATCATGATCCTTGGAGGCGGTCCCAACAGGATCGGGCAGGGGATAGAATTTGACTACTGCTGCGTTCACGCCTCGTTTGCGCTCCAGGAGCTTGGATATGAAACCATCATGGTGAACAGCAATCCCGAAACGGTGAGCACCGACTACGATACCTCGAGCAAGCTCTATTTTGAGCCTCTGACCCTGGAGGATATTCTCAATATCGTTGAGCGGGAAAAGCCTGACGGGGTGATCGTCCAGTTCGGCGGGCAGACTCCTCTGAACCTTGCGGTACCTCTCTATCAGGCAGGCGTTCCCATTATCGGGACAACGCCGGACAGTATCGACCTGGCAGAGGACAGGGATAGATTCAAGGAACTGTTGAACAAACTCCGCCTCCACCAGGCACCGAACGGCATGGCCTCTTCCCTTAAAGAGGCGCAATGCGTTGCCCGAAAGATCGGGTTTCCCCTCATGGTGAGGCCTTCGTATGTCCTCGGCGGGAGGGCTATGAAGATCGTCTATGATGAAGATTCTCTCGAGGAGTTCTTCAAAAAGGCAATTCAGGCATCTCCTGAACATCCTGTTCTCATAGACAAGTTCCTCGAGGATGCCATTGAGGTTGATGTAGATGCCGTGGCGGATGGCGAGACATGTGTAATTGCCGGGGTCATGGAGCACATCGAGCAGGCTGGAATACATTCCGGAGACAGTGCCAGCGTCCTTCCACCCCACACCCTCTCTCACGAAATCCTCACGCTGATTAAGAACAATACCCACTCTCTTGCCCGGGAATTGAATGTGGTCGGTCTGATGAACGTCCAGTATGCAGTAAAAAAGGATACGGTGTATGTGCTGGAGGTTAACCCACGTGCCTCCCGGACAGTACCTTTTGTCAGCAAGGCTACCGGAATCCCCTGGGCAAAAGTTGCCGCCAAGCTCATGGCGGGAAAAAAACTTGCGGAACTGGGGATATTTTCAGAAGTGAAGATGGATCACGTTTCCGTGAAAGAATCAGTATTCCCCTTTAAGCGGTTCCTGGGGGTTGATCCGGTTCTCGGGCCTGAGATGAAGTCAACTGGCGAGGTAATGGGTATTGACAGAGATTTTGGCAATGCCTTTGCTAAATCCCAGATTGCTGCCGGTCAGATCCTTCCCCTGAGCGGTGCTGTATTCATCAGTGTGAGCGATAAAGATAAAAGCGCCATCGCACCGATAGCCAAACAGCTTTCTGATCTCGGCTTTACCCTGGTTTCTACCGCTGGTACGGCCGAGGCGCTGACTCAGAACGGACTGCCGGTAAAACAAGTGCTAAAGGTGAGCGAGGGCAGGCCCAGTGTGGTTGACCTGATCAAGAACAGGGAGATAAACCTGGTCATCAACACCCCAACCGGCAGAAAACCCAAGGTAGACGAGGCTTCCAT
>JAPLJA010000047.1 GCA_026388815.1 Pseudomonadota bacterium | reverse complement strand
TTAACAGGGGCACGTTCAACATACTGCCATATGGGGGCTTCTTTTTTTGGCCTGAAAATACTTATTGCATAAGGCCGTACCCGGTTGATCCAGTGACGTGTTAGTCCAGTGATGTGAACTTCGGCGATCATTTCCTCAAAGTTTATAGGGCCGTAAGGAACGAAAACATTGACTGCATCATTGGCAATGATACGATACTTGTTTGCCACATCGACAAAGTCCTGTCTTTGAATTGCCTCCTGAATCTCCATTTTCTGGAGTTCAGGATTTGAAATGTCGTAAAGTTTTTGGTAGTACGTATCGTATAACAATGGGTTATGAATATCCATACCGCTCGGACCAAGCTCTTTAAGAAGACTCCTGGTCACAGCGGCTGCCTGTCTGTATGTGGCATCGGGATAGTCTTCGTCGTCAGGAACGAATACCTTCACTTTTTCAATAATAGTTCTGCCGTTTCGATTGCAGCGACCGGCGGCTTGAGCAATGGCGTCAAGAGGCGCTAACGCCCTTAGCACGAACGGAAAATCCACATCCACCCCCGCTTCAATACACTGTGTGGATACCAGGCGGCAAGGTTGTTTGTTATCAAGCCTTTGCCGTACTTCGTCAAGAACAGATTGCCGATGGGCAGGACACATGTTTGTTGAGAGATGGAACACGCCCTCAGTTCCAGAATTGACCAGCTCATCGAGGAGACGGAAAGCATGCCGTTTAAGGTTCACAACGCAAAGTACCTGATTGTGGGATCTAATCATCTCTCCCAAATCATACCAAGGCGTGGTGAAATCTGGGTCATTGGGCCATTCAACTTCTGTGCGCCTTGCTCGCTCAAATAATTTGAGCTGAGGCGGCGCAATTGGTACAGGACTCCATCCAGTAGATGAATATTGTTTGATAGGCTCATCAAGGGCTGAAAATGCTGGTTGCGTTGCCGTGGCGAGAACGATTGTTGATCTGTACTTCTCTGCGAGTCGAGACAAGGTGGCTAAGGTTGGAATAGCTAAGGAAATCGGAAACGTTTGTATCTCATCAAACAGAATAACGCTTCCCACCAGATTATGGAGCTTGCGGCATGCGGAGGGACGATTCGAAAAAAGAGACTCAAAGAACTGGACGCTGGTGGTAACAATGATCGGCGCATCCCAGTTTTCTGCCAGCAACCTTATGCTGGCGATGCTTTCATCGTCGGCATCTATGGGCTTGGAGGTATCATCTCCGGTACTTCGTATACCGGTTAAGCTGTGGTGTTCGAGAATGAATTTTTCGATATTTTCTGAACCGTATTTCTTCTGAAACACCCTTTTATATTCCCTGACCGTTTGATCAATGATGCTCAGATAAGGGATCACCATAATAATGCGTCGGAGTCCGTGAAGAGCAGCATGTTTCAAGGCAAAGGCCAGCATGTTAAGCGTTTTGCCTGAACCGGTGGGTGCTGTAAGTGTGTAAACGCCTTGAGGCATTTGGGCTGTTTCCAGACAAGCATCCAGCAAATCTGATCGCATTTGATTGACGCGCTCAGCAGCCTTCGATTTCTGGCTAAGTGTTTCAATATGAGCCATCAATATGTCTAACGACTCATCGGGCATAAGCGGCAAGCCTGATTCACGATACGCGTCGTTAAAATGGGCCTCCGTCTCAATAAAATCTGCATCTACAAGAGTCGAGTACAACATCCTTACATCCGCCATAGCGGCCGCTGGAGGAGCCTGTAGGCCGCTGTAGACAGAGGCGTTAATGCGGTCGGGAAGGGTAAGTCCGTCGCCCTCAAAACGACGAATGAGCCGTGCTCCATCAGGGTCAGATAGGCGGAGCCCTAGAGGATGATGTTGGGCTGCTTTAACTGGATTCAGTTGCGCCAGTGCTTCCTTTTCAGCTTTCTGGATACCAATGTGATGGCCTTGTATAGCCAGCGCCGAGGCGAGGCCATGATTTTTATACTTCATCAAGGCTTGCCATGCCCCAAGGGACCAGTGATCAATTCCACGTTCTTTGCCTGCCAATCGGGCTTGAAAGAGATCGCCATATTTACCTAAATCATGGAGTAACCCTGCAAGTTCAGCTTCTTCCGATGCTCTAAAATGGTCGGCAAATGCAGCCGCGCGATCGGCCACTTTACGGAGGTGGCACAAAACAGGGTCTTCGACTCCTGCTGAATTTTTGGAATGAGCCAAGTATCGCGTAACGCTTTTCTCGGTTTTTTTCATGACACGCTCCCACTTGCCGGGGACAGTCCCGATTCTACGACTTCGCTACGCTCAGTCCGTAAATCTTGGGACAGTCCCCTAACCGGACGCTGCCAATCCTTCGGCGGTTTTCCAGGAAGACTATGGGCGTAATATTCCTGATCCATTCTTGCCTGTCTTTACTGCAAAAGTTACTACAATAACAGGCTGCTGAAAAACGCCCATCTGCATCGTTCCCCTCGTCCTTCGTCATTGCGGCGTACGACCAAGTACGCCTCATTCCTCCGGATTTCGGCCGCCTTGCATCTGGACATTTTTGAGCCGCCTTACAAAAGTGTACTTTTTCAGCACACTGATAGACATGGCCTCGATTGTAGCCGGATGTTTCGATCAAAAGATGATGATAGTGGTTAAGGGAGGCCCCTAAAGAGGAATAATATCAACAGACAAAAATATAGCAAGAGAATTTCTGTTCAATTCTCACGCAATTAATGCACTTGAGGAGCTGGGTGTCATGTCTTGACGGGAGGAAAAATAGGGTCAGCGGGGCTGTTGAAAAAGTGCCTTCTGTTGTCTTTGCGAGGAGTCCGCCGTGGCGGACGACGAAGTAATCTAAAAAGGTTAGAAATAACCCGCCGCAGGCGGGCTGAGATTGCTTCGAGACTTTGTCTCTCGCAATGACGTTCATAAGAGTTTTTCAACACCCCCACTGTTTCCTGTTGCTTAAGAATCTTCAGTTTTACTTTCTTCATCCTCCAGATGAAATTTGTGGAGGAAGCGATGCACCATTGGAGCAAAAATGATCCCCACAACGACGATGAGAGCCAGACCACTGAACAGGGCATAAAAACCAGCAAATAATTTCCCGGCTTTGGTTTGCAGCGCCGTCAATGGTCCCATGCCGGATAAAATCATTGCGGCATTTGCGAATGAATCTATCCACGAGAAGTGTTCGAAGTAGTGATAGCCAACCATACCAATACCCAGGGATATGCAGATGAAGAAGAATCCGATACCGATGTTAAAAACTAACCGTGCGAAAAAAGCAGGTCTGGAAAGAAGGGGCTTTGTTTGACTTTCAAACACGAATATCTTCTTTGACATCGTAGTTTTAGCGGAGAAATGTTATGCTTAAAATCACAATCAGTGGCGGAAGTGCATGGGAATCGAACCCACCCGAGACGGTCTTAGCGCCTCACACTGGATTTGAAGTCCAGGAGCCCCACCAGGTGGCTGTCCACTTCCACTTACGATAAAGGTATACAAGACTTTCCCTGTTTAGTCAATTTTCATGAGGGCGACCACATAGGGTCGCCCCTGTCCTGGGCGCAATAAATTGCGTTCCTACACAAAAGCGAAGCCCTGCTATTGCAGTTCAAAAAAAGCCTACCCGAGGACGGGCCAAACGTTTTATAGACCGAAGGCCCGCCTTGCGGGTATGTCTTGCCCCCACCAAATGCCTTGACTCACCTTGCACCGATTGTTTATAATTCAATAGATACATTTTGTCCCGCTCTATGACTATGAGGAAGAAGGGTGTCAGTCTCAGTCAGTTCATTTTGATTTCTTTCCTGCTCCATGCTGGACTCATTGCCCTCACGTACTCTTACTATCAAATCGGCATAGACAAAGGAGAGCAGATTTTACTCGTGAACCTGATGGATACGTTATCAGAAACAGGTAACAGCGCAGGCGAAAAAGCAGAGATGAGTCAGAACGAGAGTGATCAACTGCTATCTTTATCCTCACCCGAGAGCGAGCTTACCGAGGCTACGGTATCCCTTGATGCTCCCGGGTCAGAACACACACCCTATGCCCCGTATCTGATCGTCGTGAAGCAGAAGATCAATACTGCCTGGGATTACCCGGAGTCAGCCCAGAAGGCACGGCTGGACGGGTCTCTTGCCTTACAGTTCTCCATCTCGAGGACAGGCATCATTAAACAGGTAAGGCTCCTCCGCTCATCCGGTTACACCGAGCTGGACGACGAAGCCATGAGGGCAATTGCAGTCTCCTCTCCCTTCCCCCCTCTCCCGGGAAACTTAAGACTCTCCCGCTTGAACATCCTCGCTACCTTTGAATACCGGATTGAACATGAATAGAACCTCCTCAGCATAACGGACGTGAACGTATGACAAAAAAACCAAGAAATACAGGCGAGCTCAGGAAATCAGGCTATCGGATTATCTCTATCAAGGAAGAGATGAGGAAAAACCTGATCGAGAAGATCAAAAGAGAAGAGAGGCTCTTCCCCGACATCATCGGTTATGACGAGACGGTAATCCCCGCCATCGAGAATGCCATCCTCTCCGGCCATGACACGATATTCCTGGGTGAACGGGGGCAGGCGAAGAGCAGGATCATGCGCAGGCTGATCGACCTCCTGGACGAAGAGATCCCCGCTCTTGCCGGGTGTGAAATCAACGACAACCCCTTCAACCCTATCTGCAAGCGGTGCAAGGAGCTGCTGAGGAAAGAAGGGGACAAAGCAGGAATTACCTGGCTGCCCCGGGAGAAGCGTTACGCTGAGAAACTGGCTACCCCTGATGTAACGATCGCTGACCTCATTGGAGAAATTGACCCGATCAGGATAGCCGAGGGAAGATATCTTTCCGACGAATTTGCCATTCACTACGGGCTGATCCCCCGCACCAACCGGGGGATATTCTCGATCAATGAACTCCCTGACCTGAGCGAAAAAATCCAGGTGGGCCTCTTCAACCTCATGGAGGAAAGGGATATCCAGATCCGCGGCTTCAAGATTCAGCTCCCTCTGGACGTGTATATTGTTGCCAGCGCCAATCCGGAAGACTACACCAACCGGGGGAGGATCATCACGCCCCTCAAGGACCGGTACGGCTCGCAGATCCGGACCCACTACCCGATTTTATTGAGCGATGAGGTCTCTGTCATCGAACAGGAAAGGAACTGCTTCGAGGATAACGGGTACGAGACAACCGTGCCCCCGTTCATGAAGGAAATCATCGCTGAAGTGACGCGGTATGCGAGGAGCCATCCGGAGATAAACCAGCGATCCGGTGTGAGCGTGAGAATGAGCATCAACAACTACGAGAACCTCTTGAGCAATGCCCTGAAGAGGGCGATACGGCTGGAAGAAAAGGAGGTAATCCCCCGGATCACTGACCTCTACTCTATCATACCCTCTTCCATCGGGAAGATCGAGACGGTCGGCATTGACGAAAAAAACGAAGACCCCATTATTATTGAAATCATGAAGAAGGCGGTCATTGCGGTCTTCAACCGTTTTTTCACTCCGGATCAGTTTGACACCTTCCTGAAGAAGTTCACTGATGAACAGAACATTGAGGTCTCGGAAGCTATCCCCTCCCGTGAGTACCTCAAGAAGATCACCGAATTCGGAGGGCTGAACAAGGCCCTTTCCCAGTACCAGGCCGGTTCCAGCCCGGCGCTGACAGCCTCTCTCCTCGAATTTATTCTCGAAGGACTCTACTTGAACCGGAAACTGAATAAAGAGGAGGTAGGAGGGAGATCCTTCTACCACAAGTAGGATGAAGGTTTACCGCTATTACCGGGGAAGTTCGTTCCCCCCTCATCCTTTCCTCGATGCGGGCAGCATCTTCCACCACCTCGCTCATCCCCTGCTTGAAAACCTGGACGTTGATTCTGCACTTGCCAGTCTGAAGCGCGAAGGGATCCGCACAGACGAAGGAACGCCGGTGCTCCTGGGAATAGAGGATATGATCGAGAAACTCAGGGAGGCCAGGCAGGAATTACAGGCATCCTTTTCCCTGGACACGGCAATTGAGCAGTTCCGTGAAATGATTGCAGAGATTATCCCTGATCAGTCCGGGAACAGCGTCCAGGAGCTCATAGACAGGTTCACCCAGGAGTTGAAGAGCTTTCATCACGACACGCCTGACCCGGGTGGCGTGAAGAGAGGATTTTTGAAGAGGAAACTCGGGCTCTTTGCCTTTGGCCGGATGGTACAGAAATATCCGTTTACCGGGAAGAAGAAGCTCTCTCTTGATGACGCCACTGAGCTGGCGGAACAATTTGACCTGATCGCCAAGCTGGAAAGGGACCTGAAGAAAGTCACGTGGGGATTTGATCCGGAGATTATCGACGTATCCAAGCTGCACACGCTTCTCGGTGATTCAGCCGCTGACTCCTGGTGTACAATCAACCGCTTAACCAGCCTTCTGGAACAGGGGGGGTACATTGAGAGCAAAGGGAGCCATTACCAGTTGACCTCCAGGGGGTTGAAGAAGATGGGCAAGGAAATCCTTGACGATATCTTCTCCGCCCTGAAAAGGGATGGATGGGGAATGCACACCACCCGTTTTCCCGGAAGCGGCATCACCATGAACGGCGATACGAAGCCTTATCAATTCGGCGACCAGTTCTCTCTGGATATAAACCAGACCCTGATGAACTCCCTGAGGAAGAAAGGAGGGGGGATACCGGTCAGGATCTCCCCTGAGGACTTCGAGGTGTATCAGACGGAAAACAGCACATCTTCATCTACTGCGCTGCTCCTGGACATGAGCAAATCCATGAGGCATGACAATAATTTCGTGTCAGCCAAGATGGTAGCACTGGCGCTGGAGAGCCTCATCCGGATGAAATATCCCCGTGATAATCTGACGATAATCGGGTTTTCCTCCTGGGCGCGGCCGCTAACCACAGAGGAACTGCCGTCCCTCCAGTGGGACGATGAAAATCCCTACACCAACATGGAGGAAGGATTTTCGCTGGCTGAAAAATACCTCTCCCGCCAGAAAGGAAGAAACAAGCAGATCGTGCTGATCTCCGATGGCGAACCCACCGCCCACAGAGAAAACGACCTGCTCTTTTTCCAGTTCCCTTCCCATCCCCTTACCCTGCAGAAGACGCTTCAGATGGCCAAGTACTGTGCAATGAAGGGGATTATCATCAACACTTTTATGCTGGGGAGAAAGAAGAGCCTGACAGAATTTATCACCCAGCTTGCCCGGATAAACCGCGGAAGGGTCTTCTTTACGGACTCGGACAATCTGGGGAAGTATGTCCTGGTTGATTACCTTACCCAGAAGGGCACACGACCGTTTCAGACATCATTCCCAATGTAGGGGCGGGATTAATCCCACCCTTACCTTTCACCTCTACAGGCTGGGTAACCTTGCCTCTCCCTGGGCGCAATAAATTGCGCCCCTACATAAGACGTTTGGTCGTTCCTACGATAGGTTTTTCCAAGGCCGCTCCTGAATAAAACGTTTGGTCGTTCTTACGATAGAATTTACCGCAAGAGCGGGCTTCGCGTTTATGCAGATGGGCGTACAGAGTGTTCAGTCGTTCTGCTCTACTCCTTTTGGACTCTTCACAAATTTCTCATATAATGCCGATTTCTCCCTCTTCAAGAGACCTTCCTACAGCGAGTTCAACTTTTTGAGCAAGGTATCAACGATACTCCCCCGGTACAGTCTGTATGCCTCTTGAACAAGCGGGAGGTTTCTATCCCTTTCATACCTGCCCATGATTGATCCGGTAAGAATGATTCGTGTCCTCCTGAAATTAAAATCGCTCCGGTAGTTATAGGCAAGCTCATGACCACCGTGGAATTCGTGTTCATAGTCAAGGCCGCCTACCTCAAAGGCCCAGTGGCGCAGGTGTTCAAAGAGATCAATGGTCTCGTGCGTAAAGTAATAGGGCTGGAAGATGATGGTGTCAAAACCCCGGTGCAGGTAATCTATCATCCACTCCATGGAGGACATCTGCCAGGAATCAGGGTTATTGTTAAACTCATTCATCCCGAGGCGGTATTCCGTGATTCCTTTTCGTAACTTTGGTAATGTCCTGTCATACGCCTGCCGGATGTTCTGCCGTATCCTCGCCATGTTAATCCCGATCACATCCTCCTCTCCATTGCCGGGAGGATAACCGTGTTCTCCCAGGATCAATCCAACTTTGGCATTCTCAGGGATGCGGCACGTTGCAAGCTCGTTCCTCGTCATCTTCACGGCAGCCTCTGCAAAATCTGGATGGGCTCCGATCAGATTCCCTCCGGTGGTAGTAGCGAGCAAGAGGGGCAGCTTCTTGCCGGTCTCCTTGGCAACCAGATCAATTGCTTCCTGCACCTCTTCCCAGATCCCCTTGGTATCTTCAAAATCCGAGATGTCCGGTATCAAATCACAGAGAAGAACGCAGGTAATACCATCTTCAATCACGTGCTTCTTGAGCATCTCTTTGAGGTAGGCCGGCTTTTCACCAATGAGGAGTGAATGGATATCCCAGGGGATGTTAAAACCGTTCTTCCGCAGATCCTCCATAATATCTCTTACTATTATCTGGGTCTGATCCCAGCCTCTCATGCCTCCGAGAGGTGCAAACTGATAGTAATAACTGATAACCCTTGCGGCAAAAACCTCGAAAATGTCAGGCAGGTCGTTGGATAATCCCATTTCAGGTATATGATAACCCCTGAGAATGGTACCAAGTTTGGTCTTTGTCTTTTCAATCCAATTGGCAGTGGGAATCATGTCCGTGTAGGGCTTCCCATCACAACCAGGGCCCATCTCTCTCCCCAGAGTATCAACAAGTTTAACCGGTGCGTATTCCTCCAACCCTTTATCAAGTTGTGTGGGATCGATGAGCACGGCAAACTGGTCAACCTCTTTCAAGAAACTCGGGACAAAGCCATAGTGCATGAGGTGACTCATAATGTTTTTGGAAAACGTGTATGCGGCCTTGTACATCTCTGGAGTCCACCCCCCTCTCGGATCCTCCATCTTGGGTTCTAAAACCCCGCCAAAGAGAAGGAGGGGCTTTGATTTATCAAATGGCCCGTTCGCTGCAATGACATTGGTATAAAAGGAAGCTAATACAGCATCCTCTTCATCATCCTTCTTTCCAATTGCCTGTGCCTTCAGGGTGATAAGACGGCGCCCGGCATAGGTGGTATCAAAATCCACCCGGCAAGGCGACTTGTCAAATTCAAAGCGCTTGCCGTCAATAGTGAGTACAATCTTCTTAAGGTTTTTTTTCAACTCTTCATTTTTTTCCCTGATCTGCAATTCTACCTGCATGACTCCGCTTACCTGTGAGGCGCTTGCAGGCTTTACAAACTGTAAGGGGTTCAGCTTCCACATTGTCACCGGTGCGATCACACCCGGGTGCTTCCCGATCAGTTCAGGAATGCGTGATACCTTCGGATCATACTCTTTCTTGGCCACATCAACTCGTTCCATGGGAATCCTCCTTTTACAACTGTTTACTCATTCACCGGTTAGGGAATCCGGCCTTCCTCCTGGGTTCCAGAATATCCTCTTCTGCTTGAGCTCTTATTTCTGAAAGTTTCTCCAGTATGTACGGTCTCTCCTTTCTTATCGCTGGTACTATCCTGCCAAAGGCAGAGCCAATGTTCCGGATGATGGCATAGAACTTCATGGTGGCAGGGAGCGTCTCCTTAACTAAGGAGGCGAGGTAGTCAAAATCATCCCTTGAGAGTATCGCCTTCAGATCTCCCAGGGACTTACCTCCCTCTCCGAGAGGACCATAGTAGCACTTCTGGTACCAGTCTGTGTATTCATCAATCCAGTTCTTGCCGCTTTTTTTGTCCTTGACTACGAGGGCAACACTCATTGCCGCCTTTCTCCCCGGCATCAGAGCGCCGATGATGCTCGTTTCCTGCCTCCAGAAGGCATCGCCGGCAAGGAGAATTCTCCTGTCGATACAAACTGCCTTGAGCGGCTCATAGATACTGCTCACGCAGGCGGTGATGCGTTTCACCCCCCGGGCATTTTTGAACCACGGGGCAAAAGCAGGCTCAGCCATGAACTTCTTCAACCCCACTTCATGATCCAGAGAAGGATCATACCCGCCGGATGAGACATGATAGAGTCCATCTTCCGGTCTCCGGCAGAGAGATATGCTTGTATCCAGCCCCAGCACCGAGACCATGACGTCAGGGTCCGGAGGCTCAACCCCCTCAATATCCCAGGATGCAACCGAATAGGTGCCCAGAAACTTTCTCCCTTTATTGAGCCCGAGATATTTTACGATCCGTGAATTAACGCCATCAGCAGCAATCACGTAGCTGCCGGTAAAATCATTCCCTGCTGTGGTTGATACGGTAACGTCATCGCCGGTAACCCTGATTGCACAGACGTTGCTATTGGGAAAGATTTCCACCCCGTTCTCCCTCGCCTTCTCCAGAATTCCCCTGATGAGTTCTCCCTTGTCAATAACGACCCCTACCCGGCCGGCATTGCCCAGCTTCTTCTGGACGGCACAGTCCCCCATGGCCACCCTTTTTCCTCCCGGCGTATAGATATGGAATCCGTAAAGGTTGGCAGAGGGGCCCTGGTAGTTGACGGTAAAACCATTCCTCGGGAAACAGAGATTCCCCAGAGAGTCGTCAAAGTAAAAAAATTCTCCGAAGGCCTCTTCATTCACCCCGAGTGCTTCGGTACAGGACCTGTTGATACGGGCTATCTCGCTTTTTCTCTCTAAGAGCGCTGTTGTTATCCCCTGCTCTCCGGCAGTTTTTGCAGCCATGACGCCGGCAGGTCCTGCTCCAACGATGATCAGATCAAATAGCTTTTGACTCATACACTCACCTCTTATTCTACTTTAGCATGAAACATGGCATCATTTCCTACTCTAACGTTCCGCCATCAGTTTTCAGCTCCGGGTGGCTACATTACTATCCATTGCTTTTATACTTCCGTATATAGTTTTTTTAAAGGAGGGCGTATGGTAATACTCCCATGTAGGGGCGATCCTGTGTGATCGCCCATTAAAGAAGAGAGAAGACTTACCCGCAGAGCGGGCCTTCGGTTTATAAGAGCGAAGCCCGGCTTTGCCGGTAGAGCTTTTTCATACGGTGTTCTGCCAAATTCAGAACATACCGCGAAGCGCGGCCTTCGGTTTTAGGTAGGAGCGATCCTGCGTGATCGCCAGAACATGTGGGGGCGTATAGCAATACACCCTTACGCTTCCAGCCGCTCCCGCAAGTGGCTGTACCGCTTCCTGATCTTGTCGTTCTTCAGGGCAATAGCCAATGCCTTTTTTGTACCGATCACCACCACCAGTTTCCTGCCCCGGGTCACTGCCGTGTAGAGGAGATTCCTCTGGAGCATCACGTAGTGCTGGGTCAGGACCGGGATGACCACTGCTGGATACTCGCTCCCCTGCGCTTTATGCACGGAAACCGCATAGGCCAGAACCAGCTCGTCCAGCTCATTAAAATCGTAGATTATCCTTCTCTCCTCGAACTGCACGGTGAACTCCTGCTCTTCGAGATCAATCTTGACCACGTTCCCGATATCACCGTTAAAGACATCTTTATCGTAGTTATTCCTTATTTGCATCACCTTGTCATTGATCCTGAAGTTGCGCCCTCCCCTGATCAGTTCCCGGCCGTGCGGGTTCAGGCACCTCTGCAATTCTGTATTGAGATTATGCGTCCCGAGGAGTCCCCGGTTCATCGGGCAGAGCACCTGGATGTCCTCGAGGGGGTTGAACCCGAAACCCTTCGGTATCCTCTCACAGCACATTCGCTTCATCAGTTCCAGCACTTCCTCGGGCTCCTCTTTCTCGACAAAGAAGAAATCCCCTTCCTTGTGCAGGCTCTGGAGGTCAGGAAAAACACCCTGGTTAATCCTGTGGGCGCTGGTGATGATCAAGCTCTCCCGTGCCTGGCGGAAGATTTCCGTCAGTCTCACCACCTCTGCCCGGCCTGACTCAATGATCTCGCGCAGCACATTTCCCGGCCCCACCGAGGGGAGCTGGTCAGCATCGCCCACGAGGATGAGGGATGTCCCGGGAGGAAGTGCCCTGAGGAGATTATTCATGAGCATGATGTCCACCATCGAGATTTCATCCACGACGAGGAACTCAATTGGCAGGGGATTTTTCTGGTTTCTCTTGAACTCACCGTCTTTCGGGCTGTACTCGAGGAGCCGGTGGATGGTTTTTGCCTCTTCATGAGTGGCTTCAGAGAGCCGCTTTGCCGCCCTGCCCGTCGGCGCAGCAAGCATGTAACGCGAGCCTTTCTGGTTGAGAAGCATGACAATACACCTCACGAGAGTGGTCTTTCCCGTGCCGGGCCCGCCGGTTATCACCGTGATCCTGGACTGAAATACCTTCTTCAGGGCTTCAACCTGCTTGGCAGCTAAGGTGACGCCCATCCTGTTTTCAAGCCAGGGTATTGCCTTTTCCCAGTCAAGAGACATGGGCAGGAGCGTTGGCGCAAGGAGCATCCTCAGCCTCCGTGCAACTCCGGTCTCTGCGGCATGAAGTGTATTCAGGTAGATGGATGGAAATTCCTCTGCCTTTGCCTGCGAGGTAAGATGCAGCTCTTTCGTGTTGCCGGATTCAGCTGCAATCTGATTGCGGGCTTTCAAGGTTTCAATGGCAGTCTCAATGATCGGTTCATCAATTTCCAGGAGTTCGCTCGCCCTGCTGATGAGCTCTTGCTGGGGATAAAAGGTGTGGCCTTCGTCGCTCACCTGCTGAAGCGTATAGATCAATCCTGCTTCAGCCCTGAGAGGGGATTTCTTATCAACGCCCAGGTTCTCGGCAATCTTGTCTGCGGTCTTAAAACCGATGCCGTACACATCCATGGCGAGGCAGTAGGGATTCTCCTGTAGCTTGGCAATTGCATCGTTCCCGTAGGCCTTGAAGATCTTCACCGCATAGGCGGAGCTGATCCCCTGCCCCTGGACGAAGAGCATCACATTCCTGATCTCCTTCTGTTCGTCCCAGGCCTTTCTGATCATATCCAGCCTCAATGGCCCTATCCCCTCTACTTCCTGAAGCCTGTCACTCTCTTCATCAATAATTTTCAGGGTATCCAGGCCGAACTGCCGCACCACCCTCTTGGCAAAGACCGGCCCGATCCCCTTGATCATACCGGAACCCAGGTATCGCTCAATACCCACGACGCTGGAAGGAACAACTGTCTCGTACCGCTCAACCCTGAACTGTTCGCCGTACTTTTTGTCGTTTACCCAGTAACCTTCAAGCTTCAGGGTCTCGCCGGGGTTGACTGAAATCATATTTCCTATAATGGTGGTCAGGTCCCGCTTCCCCTCAATCTTGAACCGGGCAATCGTATAACTCGTATCCTCATTGACATAGGTAAACCGCTCGAGCGTCCCCTGAAGGGTGGAATAGGGTTTCATGGGAAGGTAAATTAGCAGATTCAGGGAGGAATGACAACAGTGGGGAGAATTAACTCTTTAGCAGATACCCCCTTTAAGGTCATCTCAAAGGAGCCTGCCTCGATGGTGTAGGTAGGGGCAATTCATGAATTGCCCCTACAGCTTTTCCGTTTTTGCTGTCTCTTATAAAAGTTTAAAAACTCTTTTGGAGAAAAGACTTTAACCCCCAGACACAGTTTGGGAGGAAAATGAACACGATTTCCTGTGATAAGGCATCTCACCTGGCCAGCGATGGCAACCTCCAGAAATGGTTCGTCATCAGGGCGCAATCCGTCCGCCTTCGGCGGAACGCCCCTATCCAGGCACTCTGTCATTTTAGTTCACTTAATAGTGGCATTTTAACAGATTATACCCTGCATATTTAACTTGACATATTAAATATGCAGGGTATAAAAACCTTATGAAGCCGAGGATTCTGGCACGGGTTATCCTGAAAGCGATCAAAACTTTTCCGGCCGTGGTGGTCACCGGGCCAAGACAGTCCGGCAAGACCACGCTCCTCAAGATGCTCTTCTCAAACACTCACCGGTTTGTGACCCTGGAAGACCCTGACATACGGATGCGGGCTAAAGAAGACCCCCTCCATTTCCTTGAACAGTATAAACCCCCTGTCATCATTGACGAGATCCAGTATGTACCCGAACTGCTTTCCTACATCAAGACCAGGATTGACGAGAAAAGGAAGCCTGGCCAATGGTTATTTACCGGCTCGCAGAATTTTATCTTAATGCAGGGCATCAGCCAGTCCCTGGCAGGCAGAGCGGCAGTCCTTTCCCTGCTGCCGTTTACCTTTTCAGAAAGAATCGGCGAAGGAGAACGGGCGAAGAACATCACTGACTGGGTGAAGGGGTTACATTTTGATCAAACGTGCGACGAAAGAGTTACCTTAAGCGAGGTGATCCTGAGAGGGAGCTACCCGGAAATTTCAAGCAAAAAAACTGTGGACAGGCAGTTATGGTGCGGGTCCTATATCTCAACCTATCTTGAGAGGGATGTGAGAAACCTGGCTCATATCGGTGACCTGAGCCAGTTTGGAAGATTTTTAAGGCTCTGTGCCACGCGGACAGGCCAGTTACTCAATATTTCAGAGCTGGCAAAAGAGATCGGGATGAGCGTACCAACGGTCAAGAGATGGCTTTCGATATTGGAAACTGGTTACCAGATTTACCTACTCTATCCGTACTACAAAAATGTGGGGAAACGTCTTATAAAAAGCCCCAAATTGTACTTTAACGATACAGCGATTGCCTCTTATCTCCTGGGTCTCCATGACCAGGGAACCCTCCTCAACAGTCCGAGCTTCGGCAATCTCTTTGAAACCTTTATCGTCACTGATTTCCTGAAGAGATTTTTGCATTTCGGGCAGATGCCTTCCATGTACTATCTACGTACCCGTGACAGACTGGAGGTAGACCTGATACTGGAATTGGGACAGAAACTGCATTTATTTGAGATAAAGAGCGCTATGACTATCATGCCAAAGCATGCCTCTTCTCTTCTGAAGATTGCCAGTGAGTTACAGTCATTTGTAAAAACTGCGGCGATCATTTCTCTGTCTCCAGATAACTTTCATGTGAAAAATGGGATCGCTAATTATAACTGGAATAATATTCTCTGCATTTAACTATATGATAACTCGATTATTATTATCATTTGCTTAAAAAGTAATTCAATGGTAAATATGTCCATACTATCATCCAAGGCGGTTTAATAATGCCCATAATCAGCAAAATTCTTAACGCATCCTGAGGAAGCAAATGAAGGAAGCTATGCGCGAACAGGTGAACGCACAAAGGTATCTCGACATAGCAGGGGTCATATTTGTTGTGATCAACACTAAACAGAAAGTAACCCTGATCAACAAAAAGGGGGGCGAGGTTTTAGGTTATACTGAAAAGGAAATCCTCGGTAAAAACTGGTTTGATAATTTCATTCCACAAAGCAAAAGGGATGAAGTAAGAGCTATCTTTAACAACCTGATGGCTGGCGTGATTGAGCCATATGAATATTCTGAAAACCCTGTTCTGACGAAAAGCGGTGAGGAGAGGATTATCGCTTGGCACAATACGGTGATCACCGATGATACAGGGACCATTATCGAAACCCTCAGTTCAGGGGAAGACATTACCGAGCGGAAGCAGGCTGAGGAGGAACTGCGCGAAAGCGTGGAACGTTTCCGCACCATTATGGAATATGCAAATGATGCCATATTCTTTGTTGACAGCAGAGGAAATATACGTTTCTGGAACCGGAAAGCTGAAGAACTCTATGGTTACACGGTAGAGGAAGTTCTGGGAAAGCCGCAAAGTGTTTTAGTGCCAAAACGATTGCAAGAAATCCACAGTAAATGGATGGATAAATTTTTATCATTAGACGAATCAGCTATTTCAGGGAAAATAGTCGAAGGTATCGGAGAAAGAAAGGACGGCAGTGAATTCTATGCGGAAATTTCCACCGTCCTCTTAAAGCAACGGGGTGAAAGATACTTAGTTGGCATCCTCCGCGACATCACTGAGCGAAAAAAAGCAGAAAAGTTACTGAGGGAAGCGGAAGAACGATATCGCACTGTCGTAGAGAATACAGGTCAGATCATATATGACTACGACGTTGCATCCGGCCGTATCCAGTGGTGTGGAGCGATTCAAGCTATTACCGGCTTCACACCCGAAGCATTTCAAAACATAGATATCAATGCCTGGGGGGGAAATATCCACCCGGATGACCGTAAATCATCTCGAATACTCCTTGATCAAGCTATGCGGGATAGGATTCCCTATGATGCTGGGTATCGATTTGGGCGTTTTAATGGAACATATTGTTACATCGAGGATAGAGGTCTCTTTCTGTATGATGAGAATGGTAAAGCATATCGCATGCTCGGTACGCTGCGAGATGTTACCGAACGGAAGCAGATGGAGGAAGAGATACGCGCCCTCTCACTCACGGATGAGCTTACCGGTCTGTATAACCGGCGCGGATTCCTGACGCTTGCTGATCAGCAATTCAAGGTTGCTGCCCGGTGGCAGTCCGATATACCCCTGATCTTTGCAGACCTTGATGGTATGAAGTGGATTAACGACAATCTGGGGCACCTGGTGGGTGATCAGGCATTGATCGAGACTGCAACTATTCTCAAAAATACGTTTCGCAAATCGGATATTATTGCCCGGATCGGCGGAGATGAGTTTGTTACCCTGGCACTGGGAGTCACTGATACTACCTCTCTGACTATTATTAATCGTATTCAAGAGGAGATCAAATCCCTCAACATCCAGAAAAACCGTTCTTTCAAGCTGTCAATAAGCACAGGCATAGCCTATTTTGACCCCCAATTTCCCTGCTCAGTTGATGAATTAATTGCTCAGGCAGACAAATCAATGTATAAACACAAACAAAGTAAACGGGGTTTTAGCATATAGGTGTTGATACGGAGGAAGAAAGGGATTGTAAGGGAACAGCAATTATCACCATAACTTTTCACCAGATGAAGGAGGGATTATGGCAGGGGTAAACAAAGTGATCCTGATCGGAAGACTGGGGGCTGACCCTGAAGTCCGATATACGAGTGACGGAAGAGCGGTGGCTAATTTCCGGATTGCCACCAGCATGAACTATACCGGAAAGAACGGCGAGAAAACGGAAAAGACGGATTGGCACCGGATTGTCGCCTTTGGCAAGCTGGGTGAGATCTGCGGGGAATACCTCTCCAAGGGGAAGCAGGTATATATCGAAGGAAGGATTCAGACCCGCTCCTGGGATGACCGGGAGGGGGCAAAGAAATGGACAACGGAAATCGTTGCCACAACCATGCAAATGCTGGGAGGAGCAGGTCCTGGGAGCTCTGCATCCGGCGATACGGAACTGACACCCCCTCAGGACGAACCAGGCCCAAACTCACCTCTGGACGACGATATACCCTTTTAAAAGAAAAGGCCCCAAAGAGGGGCCTTTCTTTTTTAGTACATATCTCCGCCCATACCTCCGGGTGGCATTGGAGGATAGGAAGCCTTCTCTTTCGGCTTTTCTGCTACCACCGCCTCAGTGGTAATCATCAGTGATGCGACACTTGCGGCATTCTGGATGGCGCACCGGGCAACTTTGGTTGGGTCAATAACCCCTGCAGCGACGAGGTCTTCGAATACCTCGGTCTGGGCATTGAAGCCAAAACCGCCTTTTTCATTCTTCACCTTCTCAACCACGATGGAACCATCATGTCCGGCATTGTTGGCAATCCAGCGGATCGGCTCTTCCATCGCCTTCTTGACGATGTTGGCACCCATCTTCTGCTCGCCTTCAAGCTTGAGCTTATCCAGCGCAGTAACAGCCCTTAAATAGGCAACGCCGCCGCCTGGCACAACTCCTTCTTCCACAGCAGCCCTGGTTGCATGGAGGGCATCTTCAACCCGTGCCTTCTTCTCTTTCATTTCAGTCTCAGTTGCAGCGCCGACATTGATCACTGCCACGCCGCCAACCAGCTTGGCAAGTCTCTCCTGCAGCTTTTCCCGATCGTAGTCAGAGGTAGTATCATCAATCTGAGCGCGGATCTGCTTGATCCGCCCTTCAAGGTCAGACCTCTTCCCCTTACCTTCCACAATCGTGGTATTATCCTTATCTATGGTAACTCTTTTTGCCTGTCCCAGATCTGTGAGCTTGATGTTCTCAAGCTTGATTCCAAGGTCCTCGGCAATCAACCTTCCGCCGGTCAGGATGGCAACATCTTCCAGCATTGCCTTTCTGCGGTCTCCAAATCCGGGGGCCTTAACTGCAGCACACTTCAGCGTACCGCGGAGTTTGTTCACCACCAGCGTGGCCAGGGCTTCCCCTTCCACATCCTCAGAAATCAGGATAAAGGGTTTGCCGCTTCGAGCCACCTGTTCAAGGATGGGGAGCAGGTCTTTCATGCTGCTGATCTTCTTTTCATTGAGAAGAATATACGGGTCTTCCATGACCACCTCCATCCTCTCAGGGTCCGTCACAAAGTAAGGAGAGAGATACCCGCGGTCGAACTGCATACCTTCCACGAGATCAAGGGTGGTCTCCATTCCTTTGGCCTCTTCAACCGTGATAACCCCTTCCTTCCCGACTTTGTCCATAGCCTCAGCAATGATATTACCGATGGTCTCATCATTGTTGGCTGAGATGGTGCCTACTTGGGCAATCTCTTTCCGGTCTTTGGTAGGCTTGCTCATACTCTTCAGCTCAGCAACTATTGACTCAACAGCCTTTTCGATGCCCCTCTTGATCTCCATGGGGTTATGACCGGCTGCTACCAGTTTGGAGCCCTCACGGTAAATGGCCTGGGCAAGGACTGTCGCAGTTGTGGTACCGTCGCCAGCCACGTCACTGGTCTTGCTCGCCACCTCTTTTACCATCTGGGCGCCCATGTTCTGGAACTTGTCTTCAAGCTCGATCTCCTTGGCAACCGTCACGCCGTCCTTGGTTATGGTGGGAGAACCAAAACTTTTTTCCAGTATTACATTTCTACCCTTAGGGCCAAGGGTCATCTTCACAGTATCAGCCAGTTTATTGACTCCTTCTAAAATGGCTGACCGTGCATCCTGTCCAAATTTTATTTCTTTTGCCATATTCTCATTCCTCCTTCAGCTTTATCTTTATGAGTAACATTATTACTCTACGATTCCAATGACTTCATCTTCCCTCAAAATTAAGTGCTCTTCCTCCTCAATCTTGACTTCGGTTCCAGAATATTTCCCGAAGAGCACCCTGTCACCAACCTTGATTTCCATAGGTATCTTCTTGCCGTCATCGGTAACCTTTCCCGAGCCAACGGCTATGACTTTGCCTTGAGAGGGTTTCTCCTTGGCACTGTCTGGGATAATAATCCCGCCTTTGGTTTTTTCCTCTTCCTCAATCCGTTTTACAATGATTCGGTCCTGCAATGGTCTGATTTTCATAGCGATCTATCCTCCTTTTCTAAAACACTTATTTCCGGTCTCTACTTTAAAGAAGCACCTTACAAATCAGTTTTTAACTATTTATCTGTCTTTAACCTGATCACCTCCCGATTCTTATTGTTAGCACTCTATTTGTTCGAGTGCTAATATTGTACCTTAATTTTATCAGAAGGCAAGATAAATATTTCCAGGATAAATATTTCCAGTTTTTAAAAAATTAATAGCAATAAGCGGGCAAAAAGAACGAATTTTTATCTTTTACAAAAAATTGCTGTTTTTTTAAGCTGATTTCTTATAGAGCAACAGAGAAGACAGAAATTATTTACTGATTACTGTTGACCTTGCTCTCTTTTCACCCGGCGTGAGGATTCCTTTCAAAAACTGGCCAGTGAAAGAGCTCTTTTCCAGGGCAATCTCTTCAGGAGTACCAACAGCAACTACTTCTCCTCCCCTGTCTCCCCCTTCCGGCCCGAGGTCAACAATGCAGTCAGCAGTCTTGATAACTTCAAGGTTGTGCTCTATCACCACGATGGTATTGCCCATATCAGCAAGACGGTTCAATACCTCGAGGAGCTTGTGAATATCTGCGAAATGCAATCCTGTTGTTGGTTCATCCAGAATGTAGAGAGTCCTGCCGGTACTCCTTTTGCTTAACTCCTTTGACAACTTCACCCGCTGTGCCTCACCCCCGGAAAGTGTGGTTGCAGCCTGTCCAAGTTTGATATACCCGAGACCCACATCAGAGAGTGTCTGGAGCTTTGATTTCGCCGGCGGGATATTCTCGAGGAAGACCATCGCCTCGTTCACGGTTATGTTGAGGACATCGGCAATGTTTTTCCCCTTATAGGTAATCTCCAGCGTTTCCCGGTTGTATCTCTTCCCCTTGCACACATCACAGGTGACAAACACGTCTGGGAGAAAGTGCATTTCGATCTTGACGATCCCGTCACCGGCACAGGCTTCACACCGTCCGCCTTTCACGTTGAAGCTGTACCTCCCCAGTCGGTACCCCCGTGCCTTCGATTCAGGCATCTGAGCGAAGAGCTCCCGGATATGGGTAAAAAGTCCTGTATAGGTGGCGGGATTGGAACGGGGGGTTCTCCCGATAGGAGACTGGTCGATATCAATCACCTTATCAATGTACTCCAGCCCTTCGATTGCATCCACCCTGCCTGCAGATTCTCTGGAATCATAGAGCTTCTGGGCTAACGCCCGGTAGAGGGTGTCAACCACCAGGCTGCTCTTGCCGGAACCCGAAACGCCGGTAACACAGGTAATGAGCCCGATGGGGATCTTTACGGTAATGTCCCTCAGGTTGTTCTCTTTCGCCCCCCGGATGGTCAAAAACCTTTTATCAGGCTTCCGCCTTTTCGAGGGAACCGGGATCTGGAGCTTTCCTGAAAGATACCTGCCGGTGAGAGACTCTTCGGATGCAAGGATTTCCTGAGGGGTACCGGCAAAAACCACTCTCCCCCCTTCTCTCCCTGCCCCGGGCCCCATGTCAATAATGTAGTCAGAGGATAAAATGGTATTTTCATCATGTTCTACCACCAGGACAGTGTTCCCGAGATCTCTCAGCCTCTTCAAGGTGTTCAGCAAACGGATATTGTCCCGCTGATGGAGTCCGATGCTCGGCTCGTCCAGGATGTACAGGACCCCGACCAGGCTGGATCCGATCTGCGTGGCAAGCCGTATCCTCTGGCCTTCACCGCTGGAGAGGGTGGCAGAGGCCCGGTCGAGGGTCAAATAATCCACCCCTACATCTGCCAGGAACTTGAGCCTTTCTCTGATCTCCTTCAAGATCCTCTGGGCGATTTCCTGCTGACGCGGGCTCAACTGTAACCGTGAAAATACTTCTAAAGACTCCTTAACCGACATACAGGTGTACTGGTAAATGGACTTCCCGTCAATCTTTACAAAAAGGCTTTCTTTCTTGAGCCGCGCCCCTTTGCACTCCGGACAGGGACGCTTGCTCATATACCTTTCCAGTTCCTCTCTCACGGCATCCGAATCAGTCTCCCGGTATCTCCTCTCCAGGTTTTTTAATACCCCTTCAAACTCTTTCTCATAGTATAATCTTTTCTCCCCATCCTCATAGAAGAACTTGATCCTTTCATCATCTGAACCAGAGAGGATCACATCCTGAACCTTCCTGGGAAGCTTTTTGAATGGAGTGTAGATATCGAACTGATAATGTCTTGAAAGAGACTCCAGTATCTGGTGAAAGAAGTGGGAGCTCCTTTTCGCCCAGGGCATTACCGCACCTGCCCGCAGGGAGAGCTCTTTATTCGGCACGACGAGATCCGGATCAAAGTACATCCTGGTGCCCAACCCTCCGCAGGACGGACAGGCACCGTACGGATTATTAAAAGAAAACATCCGTGGAGTCATTTCCGGGTAGCTTATCCCGCACTCGATGCAGGCAAACTTCTCGCTGAAGATCAATTCATCACCTCCGACCATCTCTACCCTCACCAGTCCTTCAGAGAGCCTGAGCGCGGTTTCCAGAGAGTCAGCGAGCCTCTTCCCCACCCCTTCCTTAATCACCAGACGGTCAATGACCACATCAATGTGGTGCTTCTTGTTTTTGTCCAGGACAATTTCCTCGCTTAAATCCCTGACCGTCCCGTCTACCCTCACCCGCACATAACCATCTTTGCGGAGCAGATCAAACTCCTTGCGGTACTCCCCCTTCCTTCCCCTCACCAGGGGGGCATAGATGATGAGCCTGCTCCCAGCAGGGGAATCCATAATCTGGTCAACCATCTGCTGGACAGTCTGGGAGCTGATCTCTTTCCCGCACTGGTAACAGTGGGGATTCCCCACACGTGCGAAGAGAACCCGGAGGTAATCGTAGATCTCGGTTACCGTCGCCACGGTGGAGCGGGGATTTTTGCTCACACTCTTCTGCTCGATGGAGATGGCAGGAGACAGCCCGTCGATGGAGTCAACGTCAGGCTTATCCATCTGCTCTAAGAACTGGCGGGCATAGGCAGAGAGGGACTCTACATACCTTCTCTGGCCTTCGGCATAGATGGTATCAAAGGCGAGGGAAGACTTGCCTGAACCGCTCAAGCCGGTGATTACCACGAGCTTCTCCCGGGGAATCTCCACCTCGATATTCTTGAGATTATGTTCCCGTGCACCCTTAATGATTATCTTTTTACCGTTCATAGAATCTATAATACATCTATTAATGTAGGGGCGGGTTTCAAACCCGCCCCTACAGATGTTTCTTTTTTTGAGCCATAGAGGCAGCCCATTTCACGGCATTGAAAAGGCTGTTCGGTTTGGCTTTGCCTGTGCCGGCGATATCATAAGCTGTTCCATGATCCACGGAGGTACGGATAATCGGGAGACCAAGGGTCACGTTGATGGCGTCTTCAAAATGGAGAAGCTTGAGCGGGATCAGAGCCTGGTCATGGTACATGCAGACCACCACGTCACAGGAACCCTGGGCAGCATAAAAAAAGAGGGTATCTGCAGGGAGCGGGCCGGAGACGGTTATTCCCATATCCTGGGCCCGTTTTATTGCAGGAATGATCAATTCCTCTTCCTCTTTCCCAAAAATTCCCCCTTCGCCTGCGTGCGGGTTCAGCGCAGCGACAGCAATCCTGGGGTTATCGAGACCGAAATACTCTTTTAATGCATGTGCCGTAACCTTTATCGCCCTGTAGATGGCATCAGCACTGAGGAGAGTAGGGACTTCCTTAAAACTGCAGTGTATGGTTACCGGCACCACCTTCAACTTTTCCCCCATGAGCATCATGGCATAATCAGAAGTGCGGGTGAGTTCAGCAAGCAACTCCGTATGACCGGGATAGTGATAACCGGCATCGGAGATTGCCTTCTTGCTGATCGGTCCGGTAGCGATAGCATTAATCTCCCCCTTCAGAGCAAGGCGGACTGCTTCCGTAATATACGTCACCATTGCCTTCCCGCAATCTTTATCAGGCAAACCATACTGCAAACCCTTGATGTTAATCTTTGAGAGATTGATGAGGTTGACCCTCCCCGGCAGATAATCCAATCTTCTGATTCCGGACTGATCTACGACCTCAACCGTTAATTCAGCCCGGACAACCTCTGCTGCCCGAGCGATACAATTGAAATCACCCAGCACTACCGGCCGGCAGACCTCGAACGTTCCCGGATCAGTTAAGACCTTTGCGATAATCTCCGGGCCGACCCCCGAAGGGTCGCCCATGGTAATGCCGATGATCGGTAACTTATTCACTTCTTTAATCCCCATATGTCCATATGATTAGGGTTCTGAGTGCGAATGAAGATTTTTTCGGTAACAATTCTTATCGAGCGTAACGACAGCAAATTCGGCTGTTTGAGCGAAGTAGGGGCGGGATTCATCCCGCCCTTTCGAATTTGCCCTGTAGGGGCAGACCTGTGTGTCTGCCCATTTAGAATTGTCGAAAAAATGTTATTGAGCAACGAGGAATCCTAATCATCTACTGACTTTGTTTCTCGACTCTTTTTCTTCAATCCCTGACTTTCCCCATCTCTTTTCCAGTTCTTTATAAATCTCCTGGGGAGAAACATCGAAGGCTCCCAGCAATACAAGTAAGTGGAACCACAGGTCCGCCATCTCGTGAATGATCTGCTTTTTGTCTGCGTTGAGGGTTCCGGCTGCCAGCTCCCCGGTTTCTTCAACAACCTTGTCCAAGATATTTCCAGTACCCTTCTGCAGGAGCAAAGAGACATAGGACTTGTCCCGGGGATGTGCCTTTCTCTCCTCAATTACCTCGTAAATGCGATCGAGGATCTTACTTCTTTCCTCCATAGACTTCAGACTCATTGAATATTTTCTCTTCTACCACTGCTAATGTATCGTTTTCCAGCTTTCGAAAAAAACAACTCCGGTATCCTTCATGACAGGCAGCAACTTTCTGTTCAACCTTCATCAGAATCGTATCAGAGTCGCAGTCGAAAAAGATCTCTTTTACTTCCTGAGTATGGCCGGAGCTTTCCCCCTTGAGCCAGAACTGCTTCCTCGACCGGCTCCAGAAGTGGGTCTTTCCCGAATTCACCGTCATCCGCAAGGCTTCTGCATTCATATATGCCAGCATGAGAACCTGGTTGTTCTTCCAGTCCTGAATGATCACCGGCACCAGACCGTTTTCATCAAACTTTACCTCATTCGTAAAATCCATATCTAACCTCGCTCTCTGAGTAGGGTTCAAGGATTCCAGTAAATGCGGATTTTAGATTGCGGATTTCGGATTAAAAACCTTCTTCATTCCGCATTCGCCATTCCGCAATTCGCAATTCCCTTGCCCCCTGTATTTACAGCCTGACCTCTACCCCTTTCTCTCTCAGGTACTCCTTCGCCTCTCGTATGCTGTACTCCCGGTAGTGGAAGATCGAAGCGGCAAGCACCGCATCGGCACTCCCCTGAGCAAGTGCCTCATAGAGATGCCCAAGGTTTCCCGCCCCTCCGGAGGCGATAACAGGAATACCTACTGCCTCAGAGATGGTCCGGGTGAGTCCTAAATCGTACCCATCTTTGGTGCCATCCCTATCCATGCTGGTCAAGAGGATCTCACCTGCCCCTAGTTCCTCGCCCTTTTTTGCCCATGCTACTGCATCAAGTCCTGTTGGGGTACGCCCACCATGTGTATAGACTTCCCAGCCGGAGGGTGCTCTTCTCTTTGCGTCTATGGCTAGGACAATACACTGACTTCCAAACCTTTCCGCCGCCCTGCGGATAAAATCAGAATCTTCAACAGCGGCAGTGTTCATGGAGACCTTGTCAGCGCCGGCATTGAGCAAATCCCGTATGTCCATAAGATCCCGTATCCCTCCTCCCACGGTCAAAGGCATGAATACTTCATTCGCCGTCTTCTCCACCACGGTGAGGATGATCTTTCTCTTTTCAAAGGAAGCCGTAATGTCCAGGAAGGTAAGTTCATCAGCGCCCTGTTCATCATAAAACTTGGCATTTTCCACCGGGTCGCCTGCGTCCCTCAACTCAACAAACTTGACCCCTTTTACCACTCTCCCGTCTTTAACGTCCAGGCAGGGGATAATGCGTTTGGTCAGCATCTGTGTATTACCCTCACTGTATAAATAGGGTTCGAGGATTCAAGGATTCGAGGGGTCGAGATATCCAAAATACAAATGACAAAATCCAAATTTCAAATTTGACATTTGAGCTTTATCATTTGACATTTTCGCCTGACCCCTTGACCCCTTGACCCCTTGACCCCTGTACTAAATTGATTGCTTCCCTCAGGTCAACCGATCCATCGTAAATCGCCCTGCCGATAATCATCCCCGTTATCCCCGCCGCTTTTAGAGGAATAATCTCCCGGATGTCTTTTAAAGAAGAAATCCCGCCGGAGATGATGACCGGAATGGAAATAGACTGTGCCAGTTCTCTTGCTGCCTGGATATTGGGACCGACCATCATCCCGTCTCTCTTGATATCGGTAAAGACAACGGCAGTAACCCCGACCGCTTCCAATTTCTTTGCCAGTTCTGAAGCAGTTACCGTACTCTCCTCTACCCATCCTTTTACCACCACCATGCCGTCTTTGGCATCAATGGCAACCAGGATTCTCCTGGGAAACTCTTTACAGGCCTTTTCAACGAGACCGGGGTCCTGGATCGCAACTGTCCCCAGCACAACGCGGTTCACTCCGGAGGCAAGGGTCTCCTCTATCGACGTGAGACTTCGTATCCCGCCACCGAGCTGGATTGGCACACTGACGGCATCCACAATCTCCCTGATTGCTTCCCGATTGACGGGTTTCCCCTTGAACGCTCCATCCAGATCTACCACGTGGATCAGCTCAGCACCTGCCTCTTCCCATCTCTTCGCAACAGCAGAAGGAGAATAAGAAAAGACTATCTCCCGGTCTTCCCTCCCCTGAAGGAGCCGGACACATCTGCCTTCTTTGAGATCTATAGCTGGAATTACAAGCATCTGCTACTGAAAAATAGGGTTCTGAGAAGCGAATTCAAGATTTTTTCGATAAATAAGACCGAAGGCCGCGCTTCGCGGTAAATCCTTTCCGAAGACGGACCAAACGTCTTTTTGCAGTGGAGTGAGATTTAGAATTGTCGAAAAAATGTTATTGAGCATCGAAGAACCCTGTTTTTTAATTTTTGGAAATAACAAAGTCACCGAAATTCTTTAACACTGTGAGCCCCAACTCCTGGCTTTTCTCCGGATGGAACTGGCAGGCAATGATATTGTCCTTCCCGACGATAGAGGCAAACTCAATCCCGTAGTTCGTAGTAGCTACTATCCAGTCTTTTTCTTCCGGTTCAACATAGTAGGAATGGACAAAGTAAAAGTAAGCATTGTCCTCTATCCCTCTGAGCAAGGGTGAGTCCTTCTTGTGCGTTACCGTATTCCACCCCATATGGGGAACCTTCAGCCTCACGGGCGCATTAGCTGATGCTTTCCGGGGATCACCTATCATGTGTTCAGGAAAACGTCTGACCCTCCCTTGAATGATCCCGAGCCCCGGGTGTGTACCAAATTCCTCACTCTCCGAGAAAAGAACCTGGGTACCCAGGCATATCCCGAGAAAAGGTTTACCGGTGCGGATGCACGTGTGGATACTCTCGATTAAACCCAGGCGCTCAAGATTTTTCATGCAGTCCCGGAAGGCGCCAACTCCAGGCAGAACTACAGCTTGAGCGTCCAGAATCTTCTGAGGTGAGCTGGTAACCACAGCCTCACACCCCACCTTTTCCAGTCCTTTCTCAACGCTCCTCAGGTTTCCCATGTGATAATCAACCACCGCGATCATGTGATGAAAAGGTCCTGTAAGTGGATAACACCTCTTCTACATTCCACAATAATCAAAATGTCCCCTTGGTAGATAACACGCCTTTCACTCTCTCATCTGCTTTCACTGCCTCGGCTAAGGCACGGCCAAAAGCCTTAAAAATGGACTCGATTACATGGTGGGTGTTCTCTCCATAACGCACATTGACATGCAGGGTAATCCCGCTCTTCGCAACAAAAGCCTGAAAAAAAACTTTCACCAGCTCCGCGTCAAACTCCCCAACCTTGGTGTTTAAAGGAGGAAGGTTAATGACCAGGCAGGGGCGGTTGCAGACATCGAGGGACACGTCAGCCAGAGCCTCATCCATAGGTACACTGCTGTACCCATAGCGGCAGATACCCTTGCCCTCTCCTATACCCTGCTTGAACCCCTGTCCCAACACGATCCCGATATCCTCTACCGTGTGGTGCATATCTACCTGGGTATCCCCTTTTGCCTCAAGGGTCACATCAAAGAAACCATGCTTAGCCATGAGGCTGAGCATATGATCTAAAAAGGGGATGGTAGTAGAGATACGGTAGTCTCCCTTGCCGTCAAGATCCAAAGCAAGAGATACCGAAGTTTCTGAGGTCTCCCTTTTGAGTTCAACCTTTCTCTGCATCATAATCTCCTCTTTACTGAATTTGACTCTGAAATATAACAGATTCTTCGACGGAAGGTAAGATATAATTCTCTGGCAGGGATGCAGGGAAAGGGCTAGCTAACCCTTTCTGGCTGTTTTTTTCATCATCTTGAATTTTGCTTTTAACAGCTTCTTCTGAACCCTGTCCTGAGGCAGGCAAGGTTTGCCGGCAAAAGCGTTCTCTTTTTCTGCCTCATTCTCTGCAAGTCCGGTTTTTTCACTTTTAGTTTCTGAAAAGGGTTTGTTCCTCTGCTTTCTGAACTTATTGATCAGGGCCACGCTTAAAGACTTCCCAAACTGACCAATGAATCCAGCCAGGAGTATCAGTAAGACCCATATAACTACTTTCTGAAAACTAATCTCCATAATAAAATGTAGGGTTCAAGGAACTGCGAGCTTGGAGCATTGAGCAGGCAGCTGTCAGCGGTCAGCTATATTTTGTCCCGAACACCTAACCCCTAAATCCTAATCCCGATTTGACATTCCGCAATCCGCATTCGGCATTCCGCATTTAGCTGAGCTCTTGCCCCCTTCTTGATTGGTGGAGATGAGGGGATTTGAACCCCTGACCCCTGCCTTGCGAAGGCAGTGCTCTCCCACTGAGCTACATCCCCACAAATGCTACAGATACCCTAATGCCTTAAGCCTCTTGCGAACCAGTTCAATCTCTTCATGGGAGAGTTCACCTTCTACCCTCTCCTTTCCGCCTGAGGCGATATCCCTCAGCACATAGACGATAAAGTCAGTAACGGAATTAAAACCGGTTCCCTCAAGGATACCTTTGAGCCTGTCGTAGAGTGGTCTGGGTATTTTAATCGTAACCTTTGTTTCTTTAGTTACCCTTTTTTTCTGCATCCTTCTACCTTTTCACCTTTGCAACAAAGTCAACGCCGGTGACATCAGCACCGCTCATGGTGACTTTTTGTTTCCTGGGCCTGAATCTATATCCTGTCTTACTCGGAGTTACCGTATAGTTACCATTCGACAGGCCAGTGAAAATATAGTCTCCAGTGGCATCAGTTACGGTAGTATCGGCAGCAGCCCCGGTGAGGGTAATGGTAACTCCTGCTGATACCGCACCACTCACATTCCCAGAAATTGAAAATCCGGGTGGTGGGGGAATACTCTCACGATCTCCGGGATTAGAAACCAAGTCAGGATCGCCGGGTGCAGGCTGTCCTTTTACCCACGTCCCGTTTGGATCCTGGAGTTCTTCTCCATTCGTGTATCCGTCGCCATCAGAGTCGAGATCAGCTAACGTACTACTCCAGGTCTTATTATTATTCTTGAAATCAACTCCAAACTGTGTCCTGGCAGAGGAATCTGGCAGATGGCAATTATCGCAACTATAAACATTTCCGTTAGGGATGTACGTCTCCCAGCCAGAATAACCCCACGCCTGTGAGAAACCCAGGGTCAGAAAAAAGACAATCGGAAATAACCATCTCCATTTTCCTCTCATATAACTCCCTCCATGCATCAATTAAATCTCATATAAAAATATAACATATCTTTCTGGTACAGTAAATCATTGAACTTCAATTACTCTGCAATGCAGACAATGGACTCCAGTCTTTAGACACCAGACTTCATTTCCTACCCTACGGTCTAACGTCTGAAGTCTATAGTCTGATGTCTGAATCACAGCTTTAATTACTATCTCAGCCCTATTTCGTTGGCGAGGATGATTGCTTCAGCAATCTCCCGCATTGACTTCCGGGTGTTCATACTGTCCTTCTGGATTTTGTGGTACGCCTCTTCCCCGGTGAGTTTCATCCTCCGCATCAGGATATCTTTTGCTCTCTCGATCAACTTTCTGAATTCCAGTTCCTCCTGAATGATTTTCGTCTTGACCATCAGCTCAGTATGCTCAATGGCAATGGCTGCCTCATTAGCGACCGTGGTTAATACTGCGATTTCGGTATTGGTAAAATGACGAGGAGGAGAGGTATAGCAGTTAATTACACCGATTACCTTCCCTTTCACGCTCAAAGGCACACTGAGGAGGGAGCAGAGACCTTCCTTTTCAGCTATCTTGATGTTTATATAGCGGGGATCTTTCTTGACGTCGAGAACCACTATTGGCCGATTTTCCAATGCTACCTTTCCGGCAATCCCCTCACCCAGCTTGATGTTTGGCTTCTTGTTGTACTCCTCGCTTACTGACTGGGTGGCCCTCACCACCAGTTCTTTACTGGTCTCGTCAATCAGCATGAGGGAACAGATTTTCGAGTGCATTACCTCGGCGGTAACGGTAACAATGAGGCGGAGAATGTCCTCAAGGTACAGATCAGAGGTGATCGCCTTGCTGATCTTGGATAACGCCTCGATCTGCTCCACATACTGGGAATCGTTCCCTGCCTTTTTCTTTCCCTGAGCACGCATCTTCAGACAATCCAGTGAAAGGTATCGATTTACTCAGACCAGTTTGAAGGCATCCTCTGCCCTATAAAAAAAGAAACATTTTCTTTTTGAATCAAGATGTGAGCCTCTCGATCAAACGTCAACCACATCCCTTTCACATCCTTAGCCAGAGCAGCATAGCAGGCATCGTATCCGGTCAATCCCATTTGAACATAACGATTCGCCTTTAGAGCAAGTTTTCCCGTCATTGGCTGACGAAACATGCCTCCTTGAAGTAAAGGAATGATGCCTTCTCGAAACACTTCAAGCCCTTCCGGATGGAGACGCTGTAAAACTGCATATACTTCAAAGGCAAAAAGCTCTGGTACGGTGAATACATCTGGTTGACCAATCAGTTTTATCAGTACCTTCTCTGCATTTGGGTGGATCTCATCTTCTATAAACCAGCGAACTGCCACTGAAGCATCAATAACCCAGATCACGCCTTATATCCTCTTAAGCTGCGAAGGACAACTAAACTGTCCTTATTACCACGCTTCTTTTTTCTCATTCCCTTAATAGCATTCAAAAGGACCTTTTTCTTTTCTTCTGTCTGCCAATCCAGAAAACGTTTTTCAAACTGCTCAGGGGTTACCAGAACAGCCCTTATTTTTCTCTCCTTACTAATGAAAATAGGCTCTCCCTTTTTTTTCAGACGATCCAGTATCTTCCCCAGATTATTTCGCATGGTAAGGGCATTGACTTCTTCCATGATAATCTCTCCTTATACTTAATTTGTTTGATCTATTGAAGATAATAAATTGTTTGTGTGCGCATGTCAAGTGTATAGGTATCTATACACCTTAACAGGCTGGACCTTTGCTGAAAAAGCAACTTTTATAAGGCTGATCAAAAATGTCCAGATGCAAGGCGCCCGAAATCCTGAGGAGTGAGGCGTATTTGTATATACGCTGCAACGACGAAGGACGAGGGGAACGATGCAGATGGGCATTTTTCAGCAGCCTACTACGTGACGATCTTGGCGGAGATGAAGCCCCAGGCAATGCCGACAGCGAAGCCGACGCCATGAGCTGTGTTGGCAACATTACCGACTAAGCCGACGAGACAGACGAAAAACCAGATAATCATCAACGTAACCGTCTGGGGATGCACAAATAAGCCAGAAGAAGGATCATATTTGCCCCGTATCCAATTATAGCCAAGTAAGCCGTAGACGACACCTGACATTCCCCCGAACAAGGGACCGCTCATCAAGAACTGCCCCACATTAGAAGCGGCGGCAATCACCACTACCAGCGCAGCCAGAGTCCAGGAACTTTGCCGTTGTTCAATCATGCTCCCTAAATCTCTGAGCCACAGCATATTGAAGAGGATATGCAAAAATCCAAAATGGATGAAAATTGGTGTGACTAACCGCCATACCTGCCCGTTACGAACTTCGATTAGCCCACCACTAACGTATCCCGAAATGAACAAGTACCGGATGAACGTCACATCTCTCCCTAATTGCGAAAAAATGGCCACTGCAACGCTGATCGCGATCAGCATCCCCGTCACTACCCCGATACGTTCATATTTGGGGAAAATTTGACCCTTGGTGAAAACCCGTTTTCTGTAGGCTTTCAGATCCTGTTGTTCCTGCTCCCTTTTCTGACGGGCAACAGCGGTAGCTTCCCGAAATTGGGGCGCATCTGGGGAATTCCGATACTCGTTCAATAACGATTTTGCAGCATCAAGCTGATCCTCAGAATATACCCAGATATTCCAGACTTCCTTTTGATCCGCCGCATTCCTTACCGCCTCGATTTTATTTTTAATGCCTGAGGCATACAGATAATCACTGAAAATCTGTGCTTCAGATTCACTTGGTAATGAGCCGATGAGTCGCATAAAAGGGGTGCTAACCTTCTCCGTTTGTCGCGAAAGCAAACCTTTCGCACTTTGCGTTTGTCATTTATCGAATTTTCCACATATTACATTCTCTTTCAAATTTTAAAATATTATTAATGATGCGATGAGGTACGTCAAATGAAAAATGGATTACAGAAGGGATTTATCGGAGAAAAAGAGATTGACCCTGGCACGCAGGAAACAATATAATCTGCCCTGTAACAACAAGGGCCCGGGCCATCACCCATTCGCAAACTCGTTTTAAAGAATTTTTTCCACTTGGGCCTGAAGAATATACACAGGGAAACAGAATTGCGGGGATTCTATAAAATTTATTGGAGAGAGCCATGAAAAACAATTGCATTGAAATTTCCAGCAATGACCTTAAAAAGTCGCTGCCTGATGTGGCCAATAATTCAGTAGAGAATAATTTTTTTGTTTTCTGGGCCGCCGCCCCGGGCGAAGAA
>JAPLJA010000190.1 GCA_026388815.1 Pseudomonadota bacterium | reverse complement strand
GGGTCATTCAGGTAACCGCCGCTGCAGCCGGTAATCCCCATGCAGGAGACCAGCACCTGCTCTGAGAGATCAAGGGGGATTCCCGGTGTGCCGGATGCAATCAGGGCACAGGATTCGAGGACCCCTGTTGCTGCAAATGCCCAGCAGCTCCCGCAGTATGCCTGGTCTTTAATGGGAGTCACATAGTTCCCGCCGTTCACGTCCCGCCAGTCAAAGGCCCGGGGTAAGGTATCAGTGCTGTGCAGGCTTTTTAGCAGGATGGCCGGTGTTCCAGCCGGTGGCGCCATCTGGGGCATGAAAAGCCCGAGGTGCATTTTCTTCTCTTCCCGTGAGAGAAAAGAGAGGGGGGTTTCGTCAGCCACCCACCTGGCGCCCGCCTCTTTAATCGCTTTGTTTATTTCATCAACCGTGGAGGCAGAGAGGGACGGGCCGGTGAATGCTATACAGCAGAGAGCAATACTGATGACCCATACCTTAAACCAGTTTTTTTGTTGTTTTTTCATAATGGTACCTCCCTTTTTCATACAGGGAAAAGTCTATACTATCTTTAATACTTTTCAAGAATAAAAGCGACTGGCTTCTTTTATCCTTTCCCTCCAGTGAAAAAATAAAAATCGAGTTTCAAAGTGAGAATTCGCTCAAAGAAAATGAAGAAAGATAAATTTCTATTCCTCTTAAGAGTGGATTTCATACTCCAACTGCAGGACGGCTAAAACGAAAGAGCAGTAATCCCGAATTTTTCTTTTAAAAACTATGTAGTTGTGGTAATAGATACCCTAAATTCATCTGAGGAGGTTATTGGAGAGATGGCTCGAGTCTGCGCGATTTGTGGAAAAGGAAGACAGGTTGGCTACAAGATCAGCCACGCCCACAACCGGACCAAAAAGGTATGGAAACCCAATCTCCAGAGGGTTAAAGCTATACAGCAAGGGAACGTGAGAAGGATTTACGTCTGTACCCGCTGTTTGAGGACCGGTTTAGTAACCAAGGCTTGCCGGGAGAAGGTCGCCCACGAAACCTCAGTTTAAGCCCATTTGATTTATCCGGCCCGTTATTTTTATACTGTTTCGTATTGAAGAACATTCAGTTGTTCAGGTTTCACCCTGAGACTTAAGCTGAGTATTTCAACTCCGACAACTTTTCCATCAGCATTGAAGTCCAAAACTACGCCAGGCTGTACTTCCTCTGATTCCATAATAGGTGATTCATCCAAGCGGAAATAAAGAGCGTCATTTTCCTTGTCTACTTTAAGTCTCATTTTGGGTATGTCCTGATAATATTACATTCATAATCTATTACATCAATTCCAGGGCATTTCAGCTAAAGGTTTCAGGATAAAAGAAGTGCGATAGTATTTAAGTTTAAATCTTGTAGCCTGTGGTATCTGCCGTTGCAGGTATTATTTAAAAATGCAAGAAGCAAGGCCTGACCATCAAACCCTTCTGTTTAAAGAGAATTGGGGGGGCGGCCACGCCATTGAACGATATGCCCCTCAGGCCATTCGACAATAGAACCCTTACTCCAATCAATATGTGATGAATTTCCTCGAAAATAAATTGTCACCCATTCGCTATTGAGACGTGTTTTAAAAATTTTATAATTCTCCCGAAAAAACTGAATTTCCTTTGGACTATACCATCGTTCATCATAATCTAAAACAACGTCAGGTTTGAGTTCTCCTATTGAATATCCCCAATCGTATTTGTTATGACCAGGATCCCAATTTTCCACTCTTTCGTACTTTGTCTTTTGATGGGCTATAAATGCATCATTCTTCCCCAATAAATCTATGCAATATCGATCTAAAAAATAGGGAATTCCCCCAGCTCCACCAAGTGCAATTTTTGCCTGGGGAGTTGTAATTTCTCTTAATTTTAGGGCTAGGACGATATTATGTTTTTCCACCTCTATAAGAATCCCGGGCCAATCTATTAATTTCCTGAAAACGTCCATTCCAAAACCACCGTGCAATTGAATAATCGATAGCAGTAAAAGAATGGCAAAACAAGCCTTTTTAAGAACATCTGCCATGGGTTTATAATTGGCAAATCCTTTTATGAGAGAGCTTATGATTAAAGATAGCAAAATAAAAAAGAGGGGCATGACAATACATATGAACCTATTGGCTAAATGTCCCCACCATTCCCAACTATCACCTCCTACGTAAATACTATAAAAAAACTGTATCAAAAAGAGATATGCAAGAAAAAGAATTTTATTCTTTCTATATAAAATGGAAAACATAAAGGGAAGAGCAAATAGAAAATAGGACATACCATCTATAAAATATAACCCCATTAGGGCCCCCCTTTTTATTCGCAATATTAGTGGAACACCCGTCATTTTTAAATAATAAGTATTAGGAAGAATGTCATGATAATAAACTAATCTAAAAATCATTAATGCTCCTTGAGTTAATAAGAAAATAAGCAGAGTAAAAAAAGCATTTTTCGCCCTATGTTCTGGAAGCGTGACGATCAGGAAAAGAGAAATACCAATGAGCAAAACAGTCATATCAGGTCTGATTAATAGACCAATACCTAAGATAACAAAGAGAAATATATCAAGAGAGTTTCTCTCCAAACATATGATCACACGCCAAACTAATAGAAGAACAATGAAACCCAACACAGAGGTCTCCATCCCCTTAAGAGCCCAATACGTTATTGGTTGATAACTGGCTGTGAGGATAACAGCGCCCATAGAAACGTAGGAATCTTCACTGGAAATATGACTGGCAATCCTTCGGATCAAGAACAGAGAACTGATTAAGAAAACGAGTCCTGAAAGTTGGATGGACAGAGAAATTTTAGCACTGCTTATAGGGAGTATATGCCAAAAAGCCATATAGATTGTCCACAAAAAATTTGTATATCCTTCTACCCTTGCTCCTCCAGGATTCCACACCAATCCATGTCCATGAACAAGATTTTTTGCATAGCGCATCGATATCATTGAATCATCGAAGAGGGTAAAATAACGAACTCCTTGTATAACAACACTTGTTTTAAGAATAAAGAGAATACCGTAAACTATGTAAGCTAGGACTATTGCATAAAACATAACTTCACGTTTTCTTTGATGAGTGTGTGTCATAATTAATTGAGATTCGAGGTAGCGACTTCTAAAATGGTTGTGATTTCAAAAAGTTTTTCATCACCATTTTTAAAAAGGAGGAGCCGTTGATGAAGAAGGTATTACAGGTAAGGAAGGATGTCAAGGTAAGGGTAAATCCGTTTCTCTAACTCGTTCTTAATTGTGGGCCAGGTTGCCAGTCGGTAGTCACCTTCCCCTTATTATTCCTTTGAAATCCTTCACAAATTAGGGTATTATCCCGCCGTAATCCAATAAAGTGATAAAGTCCTGAGATAAGGAGATACCTGTGTTCAAGGACACAGAGTGGTATCAGTTGGAGAGAGTATTGAGATACCCCCTGTCAGCCTGAGTGCTGGTGGGGGCTTTTTTATTTTTAAGGGGGTAGGGCCATGAAAAAGATTTATATTTTATCTCTCATGCTTATCTTTCTACTAAACGGGACGGTTGTCCCGTTTTTTCCACACGGGATTCCGCTCAACCGAAAGCTTACTTCCTCCAGCGTCAGATTCTGGTCATAGTAGAGCATTGCCCTGACGTGGTGAACGAAATCGTTCATTGAACCGAGACTTTTTCGATTCGTATTTTGCGTGATCTGAATGACCTTCATCTCCTCGAGTTCGGCACGGATGTCTTGTGATGAGAGGGCAATAGAATGTAAAAGGAACTCCAGAGAACTGAGAAATCGGTCATGAAACGACCGGACTTCTTTAATTGGGATAACGACCGAGAGCAACGTCCGCTCGTTGGTAAGAATAATCATCGGAAACCTTCCGATGTTGAAAGAATTGGCGCACCAGGGCCCCAGCTTATTGCTCGACAGAGGGGAATTTTGCACCACCGAAAAAGGGAGACGTTTGGCGAACTTCTTTGTGCAGTTAAGGGTCATCATCTCAATAATTCAGTTTTCGGCCGACGCGATTCCTTTACATTTGCAGGAGTGACAGCAATAACGCCTAACGGTTGAGTGCTTGAGAAGTCCGCCAGAAGCGGATTTGGGTGTCAGCCTCAAGCACTCTGTTATTCTACCGTTGCGGGCAATTTTTAAAAATGCAAGAAACAAGGCCTAACCCACGACCCTCTAAAAATAGGGGAAGCGTCCCTGCATTTCCTGCATTTCCTGCTGTTGTTAGGCGACGTTTCCAGTCTCTCATATATTTCCCCTTCAAAATTTCACCTTCTTGTAGAAAACCGTCTTCGCCATTTCCGCTGTGATAATGTAAAACAATACAATTATCCCGATGAGCAGAAGGAACGAAATTGGCAGCGGGCTGAATCCAAAAATCTCAGCAAGTGGGGTGAAGGGTAAAATCAACGTCACGACAACAATTGACAGAGTTGCCATGAACAGATATTTCCCCGGTCGACTCTTGAAGAAAGGTTTCCGACTTCGAATAACGAGCACAATCAATGACGCTGAGACAACGGATTCCAGAAACCAGCCGGTTCTGAATTGAACCTGAGTAGCATGAAGGACGAGCAGAAGTACACCAAAGGTGAGAAAGTCAAACACCGAACTCACCATGCCAAAGGTAATCATAAACTGGCGAATTACCTTAATGTCCCAGCGCCGCGGATGGTCAACCATTTCGCTATCCACTCTATCGGTAGCGATCGTCATCTCCGGAAAATCGGTCAGGAGATTGGTAAGCAAAATCTGCTTGGGCAGCAATGGGAGAAACGGCAGAACGAGGGATACCCCAGCCATGCTGAACATGTTTCCGAAATTGGCGCTGGTCGCCATGAACACATACTTGAGCGTGTTGGCAAAGGTCGTCCTCCCTTCGCGCACACCCTGCACCAAAACGCCCAGGCCCTTTTCGAGTAAGACGATATCTGCCGCATCCTTGGCAACATCCACAGCGCTCTCAACGGAAATGCCAACATCGGCAGCATGAAGCGCCGAGGCATCATTAATGCCGTCGCCCATGTACCCTACGACATTTCCAGCTTTTCGGAGAGCGAGGATGATGCGCTCTTTTTGATTGGGTTCGATTTCGGCGAAGATATCCACGTCCGCCACACGTTTGCGCAGCGCGGCATCGCTCAATCGACTGAGGTCTGGACCCGTGAGGATTTTTGTATCCGACAATCCCATCTGTTGACTGACGTTGGCGGCGACGAGGTGATTGTCACCCGTGATGATCTTGAGAGCAACGCCGAGGTTCTTGAGGCTGGTAATCGTCTCGATGATCTTGGGCTTGGGTGGATCAAAAAGAACGAGGAACCCTGAAAACGTCATGCCCGCTTCGTGGTCTTTGCTGATGCGTGACTCTGATCCCATATTCTTGTAAGCAACGCCCAGCGTACGAAAGCCCTTACGACTGAATTCCTCAAAGTGCTGCTGGATTCGGTCCCGCACCGCGGCGATATCAACGATGGTCCCCCCTCCGGTTTCCGCCGATGAGCAGACGGCGAGCACATTCAGCAGCGCGCCTTTGGTCACCATCAGATGCGTATCATCATGTGAAACCAGGATACTCAATCGCTTACGAAGAAAATCATACGGGATTTCGTCCTGCTTCCGGTAGCCGGACAGGTCAAACTGACGATGGGTGCGGATGGCTTCATCGATCGGGTTCGTAAAGCCTGTTTCGTAAAAAGCATTGAGATAAGCGTGAAGAAGGACTTTATCACTTGGAGCGCCTTCCACATCAAGGGCGGATTGTACGTGCACGATTCCTTCGGTTAGGGTACCGGTTTTATCGGAGCAGAGCACGTTCATGCTGCCGAAGTTTTCAATCGAAGCGAGCCGTTTGACGATGACCTTCTCTTGAGCCATCCGTTTGGCGCCATGGGAAAGGTTGATGCTGATAATCGCCGGCAGCAGTTGCGGGGTTAGTCCAACAGCGAGTGCCAGCGAGAAGAGCAATGAGTCCAGGACTGGACGCGCCAAATAGACGTTGATGGCAAAGATGACGACCACCAGCACCAGCGTGACTTCCATGAGGAAATAGCCGAATCGCCGGATGCCGCGCTCAAATTCCGTTTCCTGTGGCCTGAGTTTGAGCCGCTCGGACACTTTGCCGAACTCGGTTTCCTTGCCGGTGCGTACAACCAGTGCCGTTGCGCTGCCGCTCACCACATGGGTTCCCATCCAAAGCGCGTTTGTCCGCTGACCCAGCGGTGTCTCTGCCGGCAACAGTGCCGCCATTTTTTCCACCGGGAACGTTTCACCTGTGAGCATGGCTTCATCAACGAAAAGATCTTTGGATTCTTGAATCAGCCCGTCACCGGGAACAATATCGCCGGCGTTCAGGATGACGATATCGCCCGGCACAATCTCTTCGACGGGAATTTCTTTGGAGCTTCCATCACGCAGCACCGCCGCTTTAATCTGCACGATGGAAAGCAGTTTCTCCACGGCGTTCGATGCACCACGCTCCTGCCAAAACCCGAGCAAGCCGCTGACGAGGACGATTGAAAGAATAATAAAGGCATCAACCGGATCACGGAGAAAAAATGACAGCCCCGTTGCGAAGAAAAGGATGAGGATGATCGGACTTTTGAATTGGGCGAGCAGGAGCGTCAACACATCCGACCGCTTTTGGGGCTTGAGGAGATTAGCGCCATAGCGGGCGAGCCGCCGTCTGGCTTCATCGCCCATCAATCCTTCCTTTGCCGTTTCAAGTTTTTGGAGCATCTCAATCGTGGAGATGCTCCAAAAAGCCGGAGGGAGTTGGTTCATCCTCATATTCCTCTTTTAGAAATGTCGCCTAACGGTTGAGTGCTTGAGTAGTCCGCCAGAGGCGGATTTGGGTGTCAGCCTCAAATACTCTATTATCCTGCCGTTGCGGGCAATTATTAAAATACAAGAAGCAAGACCTGACTCTCAAATTCCCCTGTTAAGAAGTGCGCGTAGCCCCCGAAGTTTTTCTATATCCTGTTCTAGTGGCTCCGTTTCCAACCCTTCCCTTTTAGCCCATTCAACGTAGTGCTTTTTTATGAAGATTTCAAACTCCGTTGCTGTGTCATCCAAAATCTTCTCTAGTTCTTCATCATGCAAGTATTCGGAGTAAACATATATAATTTTAAGAAGGATATGAACTACTGCATATGACAAAAAACTACAAAGCCAAACATAGTTGTGTTCAAACGGACAGCCAGCTATCCAAAAATGAATTGTAGGAATTTCATCCGAATCGTTGATTTTTCTAGCAGTGCGGGACTGAATACCTCTAAATGTTCCATGGGGCCCCATTTCAGAAAACATACTATAAATGGGGTCGTAACCTTTACGCCCAAGCTTTTTTCGTACTTTTGAAGGTATTAGTTCCTTTCGGACCTTTTTTCTATCTTCGGGTTTATCACTAACCCATATCTCTGCCCACTCAGGCTGTTGGTGAAATAGGCCTATCTTATCGAGATTCTCAAAAATTGATCTAATATGAGAATATGCCTGATTAACAAAGGCATGTTGCGTTAAATGGTAGGCAGCTAGTAGTTCATCTACACACAAATAAAACAAGCTAATTTTAGAGAATCCAACTATTCCTTGTTGTCGCTTCTCTCTTACATCCAGTAAAAGGTCTAAAATCGTTTGCAATCCTTTAATAAATGTCTCTCGAGTATCATCAAGTATTTCCAACTTTTTGTCTGGCCTACGTTCTAACACTTGGACCAAAATTTTGCTGTCCTGGTGTGAACCAGATGCCATTTTTAGGATTCGTTCTCCTTGCCTTTTTTGAAATCCGTCATCCATCTTATCTATGTTTTCTTTGGCTTTGGCCAATAATGAGTCAGTCATCTGGTCAATCAATTCCTTAGCTACGGCATCAAATTTATTATAATTCTCGGTTAGAAATGATAAAGATTTACGAATCGCTTCGTCCATTGCGGCATTGTCACGTGGATCAATATCCGCTAATAATTCTTTCAACTTATTCCCCATGTCTTCTTTTGACAGCATGAGAAGCACTCCTTAAAATTTTGCCTAACGTTGTGGGTTGCGCCGAGGCGTTAAAAGGGACGGTTCTATTTTCTCAATGTTTATGATTGAAATTAAATAGAACCGTCCCCTTTTTCAGATGATTGAAATTAAATAGAACCGTCCCCTTTTTCAGAGAACACCTATATGGCTTTTAAATAATTCAAAATCTGTAGAGTATGTTCTATAGCTTCCCTTGCAAAAGTCGCATCAAGTTTTTTTCGGGGATTACCATTTTTATCGTTCAAAGTTATATCTGTTCCATCCGAGTCTTTTTTTAGATGCACAACTTTATTTCGCATTCCTTTAATATCAAGAAACCATGTCCATAATGTATTTTCATTTTTTAAAGATGAACCAAATGCATCGTTAAGAAGCCATGTAAATTTATCCTCCAAAGACAACCCCTTATCATCCTGGACTAATTCTACCTTATCCAGTCTACCTATCTGATTAAATCTATCAATCAACTTATTATTTACAACTATTTCCATTGCATTGACACAAAAGACTATTGCTGCACTCAGATTTGGGGGCCAACCAGAATTTTCTCCGAGAAGCTTCAATGCACTATGTATCATCATTTCAGGTAATGAGCTAAGGATATTGTATTTCGATGTAAACGTTGTACTTATGAGGTTCCTGACAATGTAGCCCTTAGATTTCCAGACATCTGCTATGTTTTTAAAGAACTCCTCCTCTGTCTTATTTTCTAATAAAGCACAGACCATTTCTCGAAAATATGACTGTAATAATTTTATCTTTTCATCGTCAGAAAAATCACCATCAAATTCTAATGGCAACACAAATCTAACGCTATCCTTATCTTCCTTGATTAGTACCTTCTTTTCCATTACTATTTTTGTTCTAATTATTAGCTTTTCATAAAATAATAGGCGCAGCGCCTATTTATACACTCGATGCGGGCAATTTTTAAATATGCAAGAAGCAAGACTTGACCCTCAATTCTCCTACGTCTCTTATCAATCGGATAAAAACGCTTCATCGTTCAAGCTCGCTGGAGATTCCAAATATGCCTTTGGAACAATATCGTCAACATAGGAAAGAAGTGCCGTGAGACCAGCAATAGATTCTTGGTATCGATCGATCATCATGTCGATGAAGTTGAAATTTGGCTCATTCGTACGATCGTTCCATAGTTCACACTGTGGGGCCTTAGAATTATAATAGTATTGAGCGCCAGTAACCCATATTACAGAGAGCCAATTTTGAGAGTGCTCATACATATATCTATTGATGAGACCCTTTGGTGACCTAAGACCTCGCTGAGCGATAGCATGAAGAGCATTTCTATCCCGTTCCTGAGAAATCGCGTGCAATGCGGTAATTGTTTCCTGAAACTCTTTCTTCCATTGCTGCAAATCATTCTGAACAGTAATGATAAAATTAGCACGAGGCAGAATCTCCAACTCCCTTGCTTTGCGCGATGAGTCAATGCTCTTGCGGGCCGTATCGAGTGCCTTCCTTGTTAGGAACTAAGCTAACTAAATTCGGATATCCTTCCAAATTTGGTGGTATAGACGAACCTGGTTCGTGTATACGACACATTTTCTCCTTAGATCTTCAAAGTTGTAAGGAGATTGCTTCGTCTCTTCATTCCTCGCAATGACAGGAACTGCATGGCTTGATTAATGTGAGTTGGTAACATACTTCCCCAAGGAATGTCAAATAAATGTAGTGGTGAGGGTTGTTGAAAAACTGGGGATGAGGGAAGGCTTGCCGGAAAAAGGCTGTCACGGAGGCCGAAGTTTAAGCTCGCTCCCGCTTCTACCGTGTCAGCGGGCGTATGACCAATCAAACAGCTATTAAATTTTCCTTGTATTGAGTAATAGTTATCTCCTTATTTAGGGTAATTTCTTTCCAGTTGACAATATGTCAGAAATGGCATATGCTTTAATCAAATGAAGGAAAAGGGAAAACCCTTAGTCTGGTTGCACGGAGAGATAAAATCACCGCCGTTATCCAGTGCAGCGAGGATTGAAGCGGGCTTTCTGTTGCACCAGTTACAGATAGGATTAAAGCTTTCATTACCTCATTCACGTCCGATGCCCTCGATTGGCCCAAGATGTCATGAACTGAGAGTTAAAGAGGAAAACAGAATTTGGCGCATTGTGTATCGGATAGATGATGATGCCATTGTTATCTTGGAGGTATTTGACAAAAAGTCGCAGAAGACACCTCGGGAAG
>JAPLJA010000138.1 GCA_026388815.1 Pseudomonadota bacterium | reverse complement strand
GGGGATTCTCTGTCTTGGTCCTGCTGCCCCCACCATCACCGGGAATACCATAAGCAACAATACCACAGGAATTTATTGTGATAACTACTCTACTCCCACGATCTCAGGAAATACCTTTACGGGCAATGTAACTCCAATCTCCGCAGACATAAATGCCCTATTAAACATTGGGGCAAACATTCTGAATGGAAACGCCAATAATTATCTCTCAACCGGTGGTCAATTAACCAAAGACATCACCTTCAAACTATCAGCCAGCCCCTACGTTACTACATCTGTTACTGTTCCAGCAGGTAGGACCCTGACCATCGAGCCTGGTGTAATCGTAAAGTTACAACAGGGTTATAATACTTCTTACGGTTATAGTGCTATTTACGTCTATGGCACTCTGATAGCGGATGGCACACCAGATCAGAAGATTGTATTCACCTCCATCAAGGACGACAGTTACGGAGGGGACACAAATGGTGATGGAAACGGGAGCAGTCCTGCGGCAGCGGATTGGGTAGGAATAAGGTTTTACAGTGGCAGTGTGAACAGTGTCTTAGATAATACAGTAGTTGCTTACGCCGGATTGGGTGACTCCCACGAACCCCAAGGCGGTTTTAGTGTATATACGGAGTCATCATCTCTCACCATTAGTAACAATGAGATCAAGAACAACTCCTTGTACGATGACGTCGGGATTTACTGCAATTCCAGTTCTCCCAACATCACGGGTAATACTATCTGGAATCACGGCAGGGGGATTCTCTGTCTTGGTCCTGCTGCCCCCACCATCACCGGGAATACCATAAGCAACAATACCACAGGAATTTATTGTGATAACTACTCTACTCCCACGATCTCAGGAAATACCTTTACGGGCAATACTGGCTATGCCGTTTTGACTGACTCCAGGGCAATATATCTTAATACCGAAAACAACTACTGGGGAAATGAATCGGGGCCGTATGATCCATCAGACGACCGAGCCTCCGGCGGGCTTTATAACCCAACTGGTACAGGTGATAGTGTAAGCGATTATGTGGATTATGATCCCTGGCTTGGTCAGGAGCCACCTACATTAATCAGCCTTGCTTCTTTTACTGCCATTCCAGCTAATGAGAAAGTTATTCTTGAATGGGTAACAGAATCTGAGATCGACACCGTAGGCTTCAACCTCTACCGTGCTGAATCTGAGGACGGCGAGTATGTGAATATCAATTCCTCACTTATCCCTGCAGAGGGTTTAGCCACGAGCGGCGCAAGTTATCAATTCATTGATAACGATGTACAGAACCGGAAGACCTACTTTTACAAACTCGAAGACATCGATCTCAACGGTACCTCAACCATGCATGGACCGGTGAGTACAACGCCGAGGAAAGTTATTGAGTTACGAGTGAAGGAGTGAGGAGTTAATACTAATAGTGAGACGTAAGATGTAAGACGAGAGACGAATAGAGGGGCGGACTTCTATGTCCGCCCTTTTTTTCCACGAAACCCGAACCCCTTAATCACGAATCCTTAGCCACTCAATGTCCCTTGGACCAGAAAGACTTGAAAGGTTTATCGTCCTTTTTTTCCTTCTCTCCTTCCAGTCTTGCAAGCTCCCGGAAGAGTTCCTCTTGTCTCTTGGTAAGCCTGGCAGGAGTTCTCACAATCACCCTGACAACCTGATCACCCTTTCCCCTTCCCTGATGGAGAGAAGGCATCCCAGCACCCTTAATGGTAAAGGTTTCTCCGGTCTGTGTGCCGGCATGAATCTGTACCTTTTCCTGGCCGTAAAGGGTAGGAACTTCAATCTCAGCGCCTAAGGCAGCTCGCGAGAAGGTTATCGGGATTTCACAGAGGATCGTGCTACCGTCCCGCTCAAAGAATTGGTCAGGTTCAACATGAATGAACACATAGAGATCACCTGCAGGACCTCCCCTTTCCCCTTCTTCACCCTCTCCCTTCAGTCTCAGCCGCATCCCGGATTCAACTCCACCAGGAATTTTAACAGCAAGTATCTTTTTGCTTTTTATTTTTCCCTTGCCGTGACATTTTTTACAGGGGTGGGTGATGATTGTTCCGGTTCCTCTACACTTCGGGCATGTTGTACTCATGGTGAAAAACCCCTGGGTCCGTACTACCTGCCCTCTCCCTCCGCAATAACTACAGGTCTGAGGTTGATTTCCCGGTTCAACACCGGTGCTCCGGCAGGTTTCGCAGTGCACATACTTTTCAACCTCAATGCTTTCCTCTTTCCCGAATGCTGCATCTCTGAGTGGAATGGAAAGATCATAGCGCAGGTCTGCTCCCTGAACAGGCTCGTAGCGAGCCTTCCTGCGGTCACCGAAAGCACCAAATCCGAACATATCTTCAAAGATATCTCCGAAGCTTTCGAATATATCCTCAAATCCTGTGAATCCGGAGAAACCGGTGCCCCTCAGTCCCTCATGCCCGAATCGATCATAGAGATCACGTTTCTCCGGGTCCCGAAGAACTTCATAGGCTTCGGAGGCTTCTTTAAATTTTTCTTCGGCTTCCTGATTACCGGGGTTCCGATCAGGGTGATATTGAAGCGCCAGTTTACGATATGCTTTCTTTATTTCCTCTTCACCGGCGTTTTTTGAAACGCCGAGTATTTTGTAATAATCCCTCTTGGTCATCAGTCCGCTGCACCTAAAAAATTAGCACTCATTACAACGAGTGCTAATATCTTTCTTCAACCTTGCTCCTCTATGGAGAAGTAACCCCGGTTACTTCTCTTTCAACCTTGCATCAGGCCTTATTCTCTTCTTGATAATCACTCAAAACTTTACCAGCAGCTATTTCCCTGAGTGCTGTAACTACTTCACGGTTGTCAACGTTTACTAACGGTTTGGCTCCATCTGACAACTGTTTCGTCCGCTTAGCCGCCAGCATGACTAATGCAAAACGGTTGTTTACCTTTTTTAAACAATCTTCTACGGTTATTCTTGCCATAAACTCCTGTTACCTCCGGTTAGAATTTCCTTCTAAATTTAAGTTATTCTACACCATAACTGCTGAAAAGGGAATTAAAAATTGAACTATGATATAATCCAAAATTATGCACAATCGGCATACGAAAAATACTCATAGATATCAACCCCGTTATATAAAAACCTTCTTGAGCAGCGAGCTCACAGAAAAAAGAAAACAACTGGAAGAAATCTTCACTTCCTGTTCCCTCTGCCCATGGAATTGCGCGGTAAACCGGGAAGAAGACGAAAAGGGGAGATGCAGGGCCGGCAATGATCTCATGATTGCCAAGGCCCTCCCCCACTTTGGCGAAGAACCTGCACTCACCGGGGCGAGGGGATCAGGCACCATTTTCTTCACCCATTGCCATTTGCAGTGCACGTTCTGCCAGAATTACCAGATAAGCCAGGAGAATAGGGGCAGGAAAATCACTCCCGATGAACTGGCCTTGATCATGCTCGACCTTCAGGAGCAGGGATGTCATAATATCAACCTGGTTTCACCGACTCACTTCCTTCCGCGGATTGTAGCTGCTTTGGAAATTGCCATACCAGCAGGCTTATCACTTCCCCTTGTGTATAATTCCAACGGATATGAGAAGGCTGAAACTCTAAAACTCCTCGATGGAATCATTGATATTTATCTCCCCGATGCCAAATACAGAGATGATGCCCTTGCCCAGTCCTTTTCCCGTGCCAAGGAATATTCCCGGTACAATCTCAGTTCCTTACAGGAGATGTACCGCCAGGTGGGCACGCTTCGCATAAATCAATATGGCATAGCTGAACAGGGGTTAATCATCAGGCACCTCGTGCTCCCTCACCACCTTCAGAATACCAGAGATGTGTTGCAGTCCCTCAAAGATCGCCTCGGCAGCGAAATTCATATCAGCCTGATGGGCCAGTATTTCCCAACCCAAGGAGTGCTCCATAATCCCTATCTCAACCGCAGGTTAACATCTGAAGAGTATCAGAAAGCTATCAGTTTTCTCGAAGAAATGGGTTTTGATAACGGCTGGCTTCAGGAACCGGATACGGTAGACAAAAGTTTTATTCCGGATTTTACCAAAGATGGAAGCTGGAATTAACGCTCACCGGAAAAAGACGGTCTGTCTGGTCAGCCTGGGCTGTCCCAAAAATCTGGTGGATAGCGAGGTGATCCTCGGATATTTACAGCAGAATGGGTTCCGGATAACCACCCGGAGAGAAGCGGCTGAGATCATTATTATCAATACCTGCGCCTTTATCGAAGGAGCAACCCAGGAGTCTCTCCAGGCGATATTCGAATCCGCCCAGTACAAAAAAAGGGGAAAATGCCGGATTCTTGTTGTTGCCGGCTGCCTTCCTCAACGTTACCGTGATGCATTACGCAAGGAGCTGCCTGAAGTTGACCTGTTCATCGGAACCGGCGAACTTCACCGGATTGCCGGCCTGATTGACCGGTTTGAGAATCATTCACTCATGAACGGCATGCAGGTAGGCAGACCTGATTTTCTCCTTGATCATGGCACTCCCCGTCTCCTTTCCACGCCATCCTACACCGCCTATCTGAAGATCGCTGAAGGCTGTTCCAACGCATGCAGTTACTGTCTTATTCCATCGCTCCGGGGCAAATACCGGAGCAGAAAAACAAACTCAATTCTTAAGGAAGCAGAAGCTCTGGCACGACGGGGTGTTAAAGAAATCAACCTTATCTCCCAGGATACAACCCTCTACGGAAAAGACCTCCGTGACGGGTCGGATCTGACCTCGCTGCTGAAATCTATGGTACACATCCCGGGCATTGAGTGGATACGGCTCCTCTATTGTCATCCTGAACATCTCTCGGGTGAGCTTATCTCTCTCATGGCTGAGGAGAAGAAGATCTGTTCCTACCTTGATCTCCCTATCCAGCACGTGAGCAGCTCAATCCTGAAGAGGATGAACCGAAGGGGGAATCGGAGGGAACTGGGCAGGACACTATCACGTCTGAGAGAAAAAATTCCCCACATCGCATTAAGAACTACGGTCATGGTGGGATTTCCGGGTGAAACTGAGGAGGAGTTTCATGAACTCATGCACTTTATTGAAGAGGTAAAATTTGACCACCTCGGGGTCTTCAGGTATTCCCGGGAGGAAGGAACTCCTGCGGCAAAACTAAAAAAACAGGTTTCCCAGAGGACGAAAGATAAACGTCACAACCTGATTATGAAAACTCAGTCCCTCATATCGTTGAAAAAGAATCAGGAGAGAATCGGCTCCCATATTCCCGTCCTCATTGAAGAACAGGTTCCTCACAAGGGATATCGTTTGAAAGGACGGGCATCATTCCAGGCACCGGAAATTGATGGGCTGGTTTACCTTACCAGGGGGAAAGCGCAGATCGGGGAGAACGTCGAGGTGAAGGTAACCGGCGCCTCGGAATACGACCTCATCGGGGAGGTTGTTTAAAACTTTGCTGAAAAAGCAACAGTTTGTAAGGCTGATCAAAAATGTCCAGATGCAAGGCGCCCGAAATCCTGAGGAGTATAAGACCTTGGGCCGCTCCTGAATAAAACGTTTGGTCGTTCTTACGATAGAATTTACCGCAAGAGCGGGCTTCGCGTTTATGCAGATGGGCGTTTTTCAGCAGCCTGCTAAAACTTGTAGATCGGCCAGTTGAGTATCGACTGGACGTCAAAGAGCTCAGCAATTACCCCGATCCCCAAGAGCACCACATAGAGGGCTAAGGCAGAAAGCAGGATGTGGTCCTTATACTTCTTTAAAAATTCCATCTGATCCAGACCTCTACTTTATGTTACCCAGTGTATAACTCAACGAATAGCTTTATGTCAAGTCTATTGGACTATCCCGCGAGAGGTGACAAGATAGACAGCACCGGGGTATTCAATTCTGAGCGGACGTGCCATGCTCTACACATAGGGCAGGTCATAACTGATAAATCAAGACATGATCCCAATAAAAATAACCCTAAAAGTAAAATCATAGAACAAATACAATATGCCGATATTTTATCTATGTGTTGCTGGGGACATAATTAATCCAAGAACAGGGCAGTTTCAACCAGATGTTGGGAGTGGTTATATCGACTCTCAGACTGGTCAGTTTATACAAAACTGAACTGACCCATATTAGGAAGATAGAGGAGAGATGTTACAAAAATCTATGAGACGGAAAACAGTATTTTTTACTTTACTTACATACTGCATATGTTCGATTGTCTCTCTAACAATTATCCAGGCCAAAGAGACAACAACTTGTGAGGTCTTTTTCTCTCCACGAGGTGATTGCACTGATGCTGTCATAAAGGAAATAAATAAAGCAAAAAGTTCCATTTTCGTGATGGCTTACTCCTTCACGTCCGCTCCTATCGCAAAGACTTTGCTTGACGCTAAGAAACGAGGTGTGAAAGTCGAAGTGATTATTGACCATAGTCGGAACACAGAAAAATACACAGAAACCAGATTCTTTAAGAATATGGGAATCCCTGTTTATGTGGACTCCAAGGAAGCAATTCAACACAATAAGGTAATGATTATCGATGCAGAAACTGTGATAACGGGGTCTTTCAACTTCACGAAGGCAGCAGAAGAAAAGAACGCCGAAAACTTGTTGGTAATTAAATCTAAAGAACTTGCCAAGGTGTATCTGGAGAACTGGGAAAAACATAGAGATCACTCTATGAGCTCTTCAGAAGATGCTCATGTCAATACCTCCATTACTCGTTCAGTAAACAACCAAGGCAATAACATCAGTGATCATGAACAGCAACCAACAAGGTTCTTTCTCAAATCCACATTTCATTAACTAGGGCTTGCATCTTTTCAAACCCTCAATGTGTTTACGTAAAATAAATCAGTCCTCTTTTCTCTTCTCTTTTCTCTTGCACAATTGTAGGATAATTTATATAATGTAGGAAAATTTATTAAAAGGAGGAATATATGCCTATTTCAATACTTACCCCGAAAGGACAGATGACCATACCCAAAGAGGTAAGAAAGGCACTTAACCTGAAACCTTCTGAAAAGGTTATTATCGTTGTCGAAGGGGGGCAGGCTATTATCAGGCCTCTCAAAGGCAATATCCTCGATATCGGGGGGTCTCTCAAGATACCTGATAAGGAGGGAAAACCCATAGATTTTCACAAGGTCAGGGAAGAGGTTAAAAAGAGAGTTGCCAAAAGGGACACAGGAGAGAATAAGCTATGAAGAATATATTTATCGATACGAATATATTCCTCAGGTATTTAACCAAGGATGACCCCTTAAAGTATGATAAGTGCAGAGAGATTTTTAAACGGGGAGTTGATGGTAAAATAGGCCTTGTCACATCCGGGATGGTGATTGCCGAGTTGATATGGACACTCCTCTCCTATTACAGGATACCAAAGGCCGATGTTATCGAAAAACTCTCCATTATCGTCAGTACGGAAAACCTCTCCATCCCTGACAGGGATATCATCGTTGAGGCTCTTGTCCTTTACAGCAGAAAAAACATTGATTATATAGATGCCTATAATGCTGTTTTTATGAAGCATCATGGTGTAAATGAGGTCTTTTCATACGATGCAGATTTTGATGCAATAGAAGGTATTAAGAGAGAAGAACCTTAAGTACGCTGACTATAACTGATAAATCAAGACCTCCTTTTCCCCCCTTGAAACCATGTGCGCAGTGCGACGCCACCAAGAATTCTTGCTGTTCCGTTGTTGTTCACATTCCGGTTGATTTTTGCTTCGATCTCAGTGCCGGTACGTCCTAGCCGAAGACATATGGGGCCATCGGTTTTTCGGACGTAACGATCATAGTCAACAACCACGTTAAAGAATCCTTGTTTGAAATACGTCTGTTGCAACTTGAGTTTAAAGATCGGCATTTCTTCTCCTGTTGCGGCCGATATTGACGGCAAACGCCTAGGGTAACCTGTCGCCGCCTATTAACTGCGCTTGAAGAACGCGGCTCCCGGCGGTCAGGTTGACCCGCTTGTTAGGGCCATACATAAATTTAAAGATATTCATTATAGTGCAAAGTATTTGCTTCAAGAATAGATCTAGAAAAACCAAGGTCAGATATTTTTTCAATTCCTATCCGTTCAACAAGTATGTCCCATACTTCTGAAAAAGATATTGGTGCATTGCTTTCTCGAAATGGGAAAAGAATATGAGCGGACTCGAGATATTTTAACATTGAATATATAACTGAATAATTAAATTCCATTTTTAATATTATGTAAATTTCTTCAAAAGATGGTATGTGATTATTGTCCCAATAGTTCTTTTCTATTATAGAAATAAACCTTACTAGAGATTTTGTAATCTGTGCTGGGTCTATTTCATACTTTTTATACTCGATTAGTCTATAATTAGCATTTGCAATTATAGTGTTAATGTAACCATAATCAAAAACAGAACTCTTGCCGAGTCCAAGCTTTTTTCTTGCAAGAATACTATCGCTCTCGTTTATAGAATTTGAAAGTAATGACCAGCTATTAAGTTTATAATTAAAGAAATAATACAATTTTTCAGGCGTATTGTGAAAGCATGGAATACCTTTTTGTGGAATTACAAAAAACATAATTGGTATTCCAGATTTTGTTACATATGACTTATTTTTATAATCAGTAAATAACTCCTCAATTTCCCAACCATAAAATGGGACAAATCTAGGTTCGCCTTCTCGGAGAAGAACGGTGTCTATAAAGAATAAATTTCCATTCTTTTTCAATAATTGCCTGGCATCTTCTATTGCAGTGGCTATATCAAATATAGATAACTCATGAAGAACATTCATGAAAACAATTGAATCAAACTTCTCTGTAAATTCTCGCACATTTAATATTGATCCTGTTTCAAATCTATTTTTCATCTTTTGAAACTTGGAAAAGTCATTTCTCAAATCCTGGTGAGACGTTAAAGGGTCTTCCATGTCAACACCGTAATATGCCCATTTCGAGTTTCCTTTCTTAGATAACAAGGCATTAAACAATCTTAACTTGCCACAACCGTAATCAAGTATATTTGGACATGATGAGTGTGCGAATATTTCTTCTATGGCTAATCTGGTCTGGCTGTCTTGTATAAGAGTAAAATCAGCAATTGGACTTTTAATGTCCAAGCAAATTCTGTAAAAGTTTAAAAGTTGGTCGAAGTATTTTTCTTTTTCCATGCGGTTATGTTCTATTAATCCCTAACGCCCCGCATAACCGGCTGGCAATGGAGCGCAGCGGAATTGCCAGTCCGAGTTGATGCGGTTGTTATGCGTCATCAAGTTCCCCGTCAGTTCTAAGAAGTACTCGCTGCAAGGTTTGCTGAAGCCGCTTGCGTAAAGATGACATCTTATCTGGATGATATTCAATGAATCTCCTATGCCGTATGTCAAAGGGAACATCATCTGAACTTTGTGTTATCACAATCACTTCCTTTCCGAGGGTATGACAAATTCCAAGTTCATAAAATACATTGGGATTACGATCTGTGACATCCGCAACGACAATGCGACATGTGCAAATTGATTCCCAAATATCTTCAATTATCTCTCTATTATCAAATATTTGTCCCGAGTGAATTCCTCTCAATCCCGCTGCCTCAATTGCAGGAAGTACACCCTCCTCGAAGACCCGCATAAAGTCATCTTTAAAGGGAAGCAGACAAAAGGCCAGTGTGCTATCCGTGCCAAAACGGCGACCTCGCCATATTGGGTCGGCTGGAACTATGTTCTGTAAACGTTGTCGCAATGTTGAAATGACATCGATCTGGTAAGCCTTCTCTTCGCGGCAAAGCTTCAGCTGCTTCTCTATCTCCGGCTTGTCAATTAGATCCTGACCAATCTTTGACATCGGAGTATTCATGAAAAGGTTGACGGCAATCGCAACCTCCTTGGCTAAATCATCAGGCCCACGGAAAGTGCGCACAATATTCTCACGCGCCACTCTCTCTTTGAATCGCCTTAATTTTGAAGCGTGAGGACCTGTCTCAACAAAACGCGCTTCAACAGGAAAGGTCTCATCAGCGATAAAACAAAGAATTGTGCATCCAAACTCTTTTGCCTTCTCATACTCGATTTCAACAACAGATCGTTCTTCACCTTCTGGAACATATCCGTACCGCCAACCGAGAAGCAGGATAAACAAGGAGGATTCTTGGATTAGATTCAATAGAACATCAAGGGAGGGTTGACCGGAGCTTTCGAGGGTCTCCGTGTGTACAACTTCCATCTCAACGCCTACACCAAACTCAAGACTTTCAATCGCCCTATATACAGCTTGACGGTGCTCAGAGAGTTCGGCCAGTGTGCTGCTTATGTAAGCTCTCATATTGCCAAAACTTTCTTTGTTTAATTTTTAACGCATAACGCCATTCTTCAGTGGGCGAGTCTTTTTGCGATCCGCTGGAAGAGCTTGTTATGCAAATCTCAACGTTCGAGCTATTTCAGAGTCTTCTTTAGTCTATTATACTCGGCACTAAATTTGGCGGAAATAGTATAGAGTTTGTGGCCGTCCAACTTGTGATCTCTTACTATGTGCCTTACTTCACCGATCGGGTTCATATAAGAACTGTCTTTACTAAAAAGCTTTTTGAATTTTGGTTCCACTTGCTGATGACATTTCAGTCTTGTATTTCCGGTTATGATCAAGTCAACATCCACAAAATTTTTTGTCACAGATTCGACTCTTGCCGAACTGTTTGCTGCGTCTCCGAGAATAAATTTCTTTGAAAATGTTTCATTATCAGAAGTTTCATACTCCATCTCAATAAATCGAGCATAAGCGGTATGAACGCCAATACCAAAGCTATACCGTAGATTACTGCGGTCTATTCTCAACTCCTTATTAAACTTATCTATATGTTTGCTAAGGAAATTTCTCAAATGAACTGCACATAGAACACATGAGAAAGCATGTGAGCCATTTGCGAAAACGATTATGTAACCATCCCCAGTGTCATTGAAAGCAAAATCATCTTCCTCGACACCTGAATGTTCATAAAGGTAGTTTAAGATTTCTTCGTGAATCCCAATCATCATTTTTACTATTAGCTTTCTTTCCCTTTTCTTCTTCAATAATCTGTGGAGTGCCGTAGAATTCCGGAGGTCCAAGACTAGCGCAGTAGCACCTCTACTGGGAGGGTCATCATTAAACTTAATCTTGATGGTCATAATCTACACCTCATTTTCGTCAGACGCATAACACGATAGTCACCGGCGTGGCGCACTGTTCTGCCACGTCCGGTGCACCTACTCGTTAGAAACAGATATTTCATTTGGCAAATGATGCTGACCCAATCCTTTCTGTCATATAAGATGCAACGTGTATATCTGAGATTTCCTTCTTCACGGCTTCAATGACCGCCTTGGCGTTTTCCGCAGTAACCACCTTGCTTGGTTCCTCCGCAGAATAGTCAGCCTTGCAATCCACATAGAGCGAGGCGTTTCTCCAGTTCATGTGCTCTTTCACCTTCTTCTTATCATAGACGATTGCAGCTTTGCCAGGAATCTTGGCGTCAAGTTGGAAATATCGAGAAAAGTATGCGGATTTGATGTCGTGCCGTTGGAAGGATTCGTCAAATTCCTTTTTTGATACCATTCCATTAAAGTAGTCTGCCACAATTTGGGACTTGCCCACTTCTTCATATGCGCTTATCCCCAAGAAGAATGCTCTTGCGTAGCATCCGTTTTCGTAGAGAAGAGACGCCTCTTTGATCAGTTCCTCTGCGTTCTTGAGGCACGCTCTATAAAGGGCCAGTACAGGCATCCAATGCTTTTCGCTCAGTCGGGAATCCTTTGATTGACGCTTTGTCTCAGTTTCCATCTTCTATGTTTCTAACAATAATTAGATTGATCCGCATAAGATGCGGAATTGTGGCTTTCTGTCCGCATAACACGCCATTGGAGCAATTGCCAATGGTGCGCTAAGCCCTTTATCTTCCGCTGGTTTTGCTCTATCTCGCGGTTTATTACGGCATCTTATGCGGATCGGCATAACAACCTCCCGAGGCCACCTCAAAGGCCATCCACAGGGCTGCGTACGCCCGATGGTCCACGGTTGAGAACATGGGTGTAAATCATCGTCGGAATGTCGAGAAGGGGTCAATTCTTTCATATTGACAACATATATTTTCCGTCCACAAATGTTTCCATCCGTCTTTCGTCAATAATAAAGATTTGACCCTCTCCTTTCCCCAATTCGTTGGGCAATCCCCTCTTTTCCTTGAGTCCGTATCTAGAACCACGTGTTCAGTCATTCCATGCGGAAACCACAAATCGCAGTTGACCGGCAATGCCCGGCGCGCTCTTGCTACCGAATGGAACTGCCATCTGCAACTTGCCGCTCTTGAGTGTATTGTAGGCAAGCGACTGGCTGGCACGACCGAGATTCTTGCTCTGCCAGTCGAAGGTGACTGACCAGCTTTCCCCTGCTTGTTGAGGTGGGACGATCTCGACGACCAACGTGTCTCGGAAGAGGTATTCACCCTCATAATGTCCGTCGGGCCAGAACTTGCGCTCAACCTCGTAATCCGGTACGCGCACTCCCAGAGTCAGACCGTACGCGAGCGAAGGGCGCATCGGGTTGACGCGGGCGCGATTGGCCAGGAACACGGATGACAGAAATATGCTCCTGGCGCTCTTGTTCGCCGGATCCACCAGATCCTCGTGGCTGCGGCAGGCAACCGAGTCCTCCTCCGCCACGCGGCGCGTCAGATACCAGCGCTTGCCACGGGGCGAGGCCAACAACTCGAACTGGTAGAGAGCGTTGACCAGCTTGCCCTGAATCTCAGGCGGCAACTGGACCGCCTCTACATCTACCCAAATGTCAACCCGTATGTCTCCGAAAAGGAAGCGTGTGAGGTTTTGGTACGCTTCCTCACTATTAACAATGCCGAAATAGCCCGAGTGGGAACGGTAAGCGTAAGCAGTAGCACACGGCGTCGACACCTGCCCCTTGGCGTTCACGCCCCAGACCGAAGCGTTTTCAATTCTGACCAACCCGTCGCTACCGTGCCCGGCGAAGGTCCTGGAGAGACCCATGGCGACCTCGTAATCTGCCCGATTCGTACCCACCATGCAAAAGAACCGGTCGGACGGGAAAGATTCTTCGGACAGCCAATCCACGCGCCTAGTTATTTTGTAGAGATTTTCTAGCTTGAGGTATCTGGCCATATACTCGCGGTTGAAATTGTTCATGTCCGCAGCGCTCAGCCACTTGGGAACGTTGAGCCCATCCATATCAATGCCGTTATGGGGCGTAGCGTAGGTGAATACTTTGTCCACGCTGCGTCGGGCCTGATCATCCCCCAGATCAGGGTTCTGCAGGAGGGCGCGGCAAACCAGCCCTCCCATCGAATGCGCGACCAGGTAACAGCGAAAGTCTTCAACAGTAATCCCACTGCCTGGGTGAGCACAGACCAGATCACGAACGCGAAGGATCAACTGGCTCAACCCTTTCGCAAAATCCGAAATTTCAGGAGTCTTTCCGGTACCTAGCAGTGCCGAGGCCTGCTCATAATAGCGATAGATCACAATCGACCTGGGCGGGATTGTGCCTTCCCAGTCGGGGTCCATGATATCCAGCCCGTTTTCGTAAATGTCTGTGTATCCGAAGTCGGAGGTAAGCCGCAACACGGGAGACTCGAAAATGAATTTCTTGGCGGGCTTGTTCTTCTCCGGCGTGGCACGGTACACCGTAGAGCCAAGGTTGAAACCGCAGAACGGATCAGCAGTGGTTTCGTCCTGCTCTCGCTCAGTCATGGCGTAGCCGCGGACATAAATGATCGGGTGAAACGGAGCATTTGGGTTTGGCACGACTTTCTCCTCACTAAGAAGCCGCGGTTCCCACGGCACTCAAAGAAATGGCCCAACGGATTGGCGATGAGGCGCGCCGTCCTTTGGCGCCGGTCTCCATCGCCTTGTTGGGCAGCTTATCAGCGAATCTTCTCCCGCATTGGAGCAACGAAGCCCTTGAATTGTTCCGTGCTCAGTGACCGCAATCGTTGGTCCAGAAGGTTGAATTCGGCTGGGGAAAGAACGATTCTGTAGTCTTCAAGTGAACGCGGCCCCCTGCCGGCAATCGTTTTACCCTTAGCCTTACCCCTAGGGGAAATCTCTGAAATCTTTTGGGCCGTCTCCCGGTCCAACCCAAGCACCTTCGACACTTCCTCTGGTGAGGCGGTTTCGAGAAACCTCACACAGCAATCGTTGAAGCAGGGAGGATCTGGCTTGAACGGGTACTTGGTGCAGTCGCACTCAGCCCATGCGAGGTTTCCTCCGGCAATAATACTGAAGCCGACTCCAACTGCCGCGAGCCACTTGAGGAACGCCATATTTCTTCACTCCTTTCGGTTGGCGATTGTCCATACACCGAAGATCCACCATAGTAGAAACAGGACAAGCCAAACGGCGAAGGTCAGCAGCCCGATCATTAGCATGGTCTGTTGGCAGCCATAGTCTCCATTGACCTTCTCAGCGATTGTGCGGAGCACGCCTTCACCGACAAACTGTGCAGCAACGTAACCTCGTGACACGCGGTCACCGAAGTAGATCGAGAATCCCAGGAACAGCCAACCCGGGAGATAAAGCAGATAGATCAGGCGAACACGCTTGTTACTCGGACGCAGATAGGATGTGCTGACGATGGCCGCTATCGACGCTACCACGACAGAAAGAGCCCAGGTGACCAGTGTCGTGGAGCTATCTACGACCACTTTCAGGGCAGACACTAGCTCCATTGCATCCTCTCTACTTCCACAGTGTGGACAGCGGCCCAACTTTCGCTTGAGGGGCGTTCACAAAAGGGGTCAGGCGTTCACAAAAGGGGTCACGTTCACAAAAGGGGTCAGGTCTTGGGATATAAGTATTCACAAAAAGGGACAGGTCTTGGGATATAAGTTCCACTTCTCGAATTCCTTTATCATCTTGATGTTCATAACATATCATCAATAAATGCATGCATCAAGTATCGAAAGAACTTCCTCAAGCACGGCATCTGAAGCCCTCCCAATGCGCTTGGCCTTGCGTGCGCGAAAATCAATCGACTTGATCTGCTCAACCATGACGAATCCGGTGACAGGTAACGGCAACGAAGTCGCCTTTTTTCGGGATGTAGGGTTTCATTTACCAGGTCTCTTTTCCGACTGGTTTCCTCCAATCAATTTCCCCGGTCTTGTATCTCTTAGGGATACGTGACACCAGTTCTTGCAGGCTCTGTTTACCGCGTACGCGCCTTACGGGCTGATGGAGGGACACCTTCCGTATTCCTGACGCGAAAATTTGCCTCACAGCTTCCCCTCTCAGGTGTTAGGCCACTTTCTTGATTTCTTTCCCCTCATACTCAGGAAACATGATAATGGAATTTTAATAGAACGGTTGTCCCTTTTCCCGGTTGAAGGTGGATGGGTATAGACATATTAAGCAGGTAGATGAAAAAAGATAGATTAAATTCGATTGACCCGAAGTCTTTTTTATTATAAAAACAAATTGGTTATCTTTCTTCCTCACTGGTAAAGGTACGATGTCTGAAAAAACAATGAAACTATACCATCCGGATTTTAAAACCTTTCAGGAAAAGACAAAAGAGGCAAATCTCATCCCGGTCTACCGGGAGATTCTGGCTGATATGGAGACGCCTGTTTCCGCCTTTAAGAGGGTGAACAGGGGCAGATATGCTTTCCTCCTGGAAAGCGTTGAAGGTGGAGAGAAGTGGGCACGGTACAGCTTCATCGGGAGCAAACCGAAGCTGATCTTTTCCAGCAAGGGAGACACCGTAGAGATCAGGCAGGGAAAATCCGTCAGGAAGGTTACCTCCGTTCAGGATCCCCTTTCCCTGCTCAAAGAGATTATGAAAGATTACCGGCCTGCAAAAGTTGAAGGTCTGCCCCGTTTCTTTGGCGGTGCTGTAGGGTATGTAAGCTATGACATGGTCCGGTTCTTTGAGGTGATCCCCGACCGTACCCGTGATGACCTGAACCTGAAGGACTGTTGCTTTCTGATTACCGATACCATCATCATCTTCGACAACCTGAGCCATACCGTAAAGGTCGTTTCAAACGTACACATCAAGGACAGGGAAAACCTCAAGGAGAAGTATGCGAGTGCAACCAAAGAGATCGATTCCGTTATCTCGCTCCTCAAAAAACCTCTCGCTCTGAACAGATCCCAGGCCAGGAAGAGGCCCGTAAAAATCACCTCTAACCTCAAGAAGAACCAATTCAAGGGGATCGTAGAAAAGGCAAAGGAATACATCCGGGCAGGAGATATCATCCAGGCAGTCCTGTCCCAGCGGTTCACAACAAAGACCCAGGCTGATCCGTTTGATATCTATCGGGCCTTGCGTCTGATCAATCCTTCACCTTACATGTACTATCTGAAGCTTGATGATCTCCTGGTCATCGGCTCTTCCCCGGAGATCCAGGTGAGGCTGGAGGAAAAAGTGATTGAAGTCAGGCCCATAGCCGGAACCCGTCCCCGCGGAGCGAATCCATCTGAGGATGAGTCGCTCAAGGACGAACTGCAGCACGATCCCAAGGAGATTGCCGAGCATATCATGCTCGTTGACCTGGGAAGGAACGATGTGGGGAGAGTAGCAAGGGTTGGAACCGTCCGCGTTCCAGAATTGATGATCGTGGAACCTTACTCCCACGTCATGCACCTGGTGTCCAGCGTACAGGGGACCATCGAAGACAAACGTGACTGCTTTGACGTGTTCCGGGTAACCTTCCCTGCCGGCACGGTCTCAGGAGCACCAAAGATCAGGGCAATGGAAATCATCGAAGAGCTTGAACCGTTGAAGAGAGGGCCCTATGCCGGGGCAGTCGGGTACTTCAGCTTCTCAGGCAACATGGATTTCTGCATCACCATCCGGACCATGGTGATGAAAGGAAAAACCATTTACTTCCAGGCGGGCGCAGGGATCGTTGCTGACTCTGATCCGGAGAGGGAATACTGGGAAACGGTGAACAAGGCCAAGGCTATGGCAAAGGCAATTGAGATGGCAAGCGCGGGGTTGATGTAATCATGCTTCTAATGATCGATAATTACGACTCCTTTACGTATAACCTTGTCCAGTACCTGGGAGAACTGGGCGAGGAAATCATCGTCTTCCGTAATGACAAGATCACCATTCAGGAAATCAAGAGATTGAAGCCTGAAAAGATCGTTATCTCACCCGGTCCAGGTGTACCAGGCAAGGCAGGAATCTCTCTGGAAACCATCCGGAGTTTTGCCGGAAAGATTCCGATCCTGGGAGTATGCCTGGGGCACCAGGCGATCGGTGAAGCATTTGGAGGACGGGTTATCAGGGCTTCACGCCTTATGCATGGGAAAACTTCTCTCATCTACCATGACGGCAAGACGCTCTATCAGCGCCTGCCCAATCCCTTTGAGGCAACCCGTTATCACTCACTGCTGGTGGAATGGAAGAACCTGCCTGACTGTCTGGAGGTGAGCGCCTGGACTGATGAAAAAGAGATCATGGGCATACGGCATAAACAGTACCAGATCGAAGGGATCCAGTTCCATCCTGAATCTATCCTGACCCGGGAAGGGAAGAAACTGCTTAAAAACTTCCTGAATCTCACCCCAGAGAAATGATACTTGAAGCAATTGCTCACCTGGTCAACAAGCAGGACCTGACTGAGTCCGGGATGACGGCAGCCATGCAGGAAATCATGGAAGGTCAGGCCACCCCTGCCCAGATTGCATCTTTCCTTACAGCCCTGAGAATGAAGGGCGAGACCGTGGCAGAAATCACCGGTGCTGCCAAAGCCATGAGGCAAAGGCTCATTTCATCCGGGCAGAGATCTCATCGTAAAAGGATCCTGATGGTTGATACCGTTGGCACAGGCGGCGATCAGGCCAATACGTTCAATATATCTACCACGGCTGCTTTCGTGGTAGCCGGGGCAGGGGCTTACGTTGCCAAGCATGGAAACCGTTCAGTATCAAGCCGGTGTGGAAGTGCAGACCTCCTCGAACGCCTGGGGGTGAACATAGAAATCCCACCCTCCAAGGCCGAAGAATGTCTGAGGTCAGTAGGGATCGTTTTCCTCTTTGCCCCCTCGTTTCACCCGGCAATGAAACACGCAATCGGCCCGAGGAAAGAAATCGGTATCCGGACCATCTTCAATCTCCTCGGACCCTTAACCAATCCTCTCCTCGCACGGCATCAGCTTCTGGGTGTCTATGAACCTGGTCTCACTGAAATGTTCGCCAGGGTTTTGAATCGCCTCGGATCCCGAAGGGCAATGGTTGTCTGCGGGCAGGACGGACTGGATGAAATCACCATTACTGCTCCCACCCGTATCTCCGAACTCAAGGGCAGGAGGGTGAAAAGCTACCTCATCAGGCCCAGGGATTTTGGCATAAAGACGGGAAAGCTTGATGACATCAAGGGTGGAAGTCCGGAGGACAATGCCCGGATAACCTTACGTATCCTGAAAGGTGAAAAAGGTCCACGGAGAGACATTGTCCTGCTCAATGCGGCAGCTACCTTAGTGGTAAGTTCACGGGCGAAGAATTTTACCCAAGGCATAGTCCTGGCAGAGGAATCCATTGACCGCGGCAAGGCATTACACAAGCTTGAGGAACTGATTGAATTTACCACTACCTGCACTGCTTGATAAAATCGTAGCTTCAAAAAGAGGGGAGGTAGAGCGAAACAAGAAGTCTCTCCCCTTGAGAGAGATACAAAAGCTCTTACCTGATCTTCGCCCTCCCGGAGACTTCAAGGCAGCCATTTCCAGGCCCGGGGCAGGAGGGGCTTCCGTCAGGATCATCGCTGAGATTAAAAAGGCATCCCCATCAAAAGGGGTCATCCGGGAAGATTTCAACCCCGTTGAGATTGCCAGGATATATGAAAACAACGGCGCGTCAGCAATCTCCGTATTGACTGAGGAAACATATTTCCAGGGAAGCCTGAACTACCTCAAGGCTGTACGCAGGGTAACCAAACTCCCCCTGCTCTGCAAAGACTTTATCATCGACCCGTACCAGATCTACCAGGCAAGGGTGTCTGGTGCTGATGCCGTGCTCCTGATTACTGCGATTCTCGAGCCGGGTATGCTCAGGGATTTTATCAACAGAGCACATGATGTATCACTTGCTTCTGTGGTGGAAGTTCATACTGCACGCGAACTGAAAAAGGCGCTGAAGGCCGAAGCGGAGATCATCGGGATTAACAACCGCAATCTCAATACCTTCAAAACGGACGTGCAAACTACCGTTAAACTTCTCCCTTTTATTCCGGACGGGATTATGGTAATCAGCGAGAGTGGCTTCCATACGCGGGAGGACCTTGCCCGGGTTCAGCAAGGGCGCATCAATGCCTTCCTCATCGGAGAAGCCCTGATGCGAGAAAAAGATATTGCGAAAAAATTACGGGAATTGCTATTATCAGGATGCTGACTTTGATTGAAAGGATTCAAGGGGGCAAGTGAAATGAAGTTGAGAATTCAGAATACAGAAGTCAGAATTCAGAAGAACAATTATTCTGAATTCTGGCTCCTGACTCCTGGATTCCTATTTTATCTTTTTGAACCCTCGAATCCTCGAACCCTACGTAGTTACTAATTGGAGAGGAAATAAGACAGATGTTGCCTGATCGCAGGGGCCATTTTGGTGCTTACGGGGGAAAGTATGTATCAGAAACCCTCATGCCCGCACTCCTGGAGCTGGAAGAGGCCTATAAGCGCTTCAGAAACGACAGGGAATTTAAGCGAGAGTTTGCTTACTACCTCAAGGAGTACGCAGGCAGGGAAACCCCGCTCTATTTTGCAGAGAGGTTCACTGAAAAGCTGGGC
>JAPLJA010000178.1 GCA_026388815.1 Pseudomonadota bacterium | reverse complement strand
GCTCCCTGGCAAGCTCTTCGTCCTTGAGCAGGGCGCCTGCAACGCCTTCGCCCTTGTCTACTTTCTCCAGGATTGACGAGAGCTTCTGCGTTGCCTTGTTGAGATTGTCATACAATTGCGGGTCTTCAGCAAGTTTTTTCAGCGTACCGGAGCTCTGGTTGAGCGTCTTGCTGAAATCTTCCAGCGAGGAAGAAGCGGAGAGCATCTTGTTGTAGAGCGCAGGGTCGTCTAAGAGCTTCTTCAGGGTGCCCTGTGATTTTTTGATATCTTCAAGGATCTGGGAGAGTGTCTTCGTAGTATTTCTGAGGTTGTCGTAGATTGCCGGGTCATTGACAAGCCTGCCGATCGTACCTCCCCCCTGTTCAATCTTCTCAGCGAGGGTGTCAAGTCTCTTAACGAACTCGGTCATCTTCTCAAGGGACCTGGCGCTCGTCTCCACCACGTCCTGCAATTCAATCTGAGTAGCGCCTTTTAACATTTCGCCAGGGCTGACCTGCCCTGCCTGGGAGGAGCCGATAGTGAGCTCAATGTACTTATCGCCGAGAAGTCCCATGGTCAGGACAGTTGCCTGAGAATCCTTCTTAATGAAGGGGAGAGCGCTCTTCTTAATTAAGATAGTGACGATTGTGCCGTATTCCGGATTCAGTTCTATCTTGTTCACGGCACCAACTTCAGTTCCGGATATCCAGACCGGCGCGCCTTTTCGCAGCCCCTTTGCATCCTGGATCTGTGCCTTCAGCTCGGCCTTGGGTGCCAGGAGGTCCTCGATATTCCCGGCAAAAAATACCGCTACAAAAAGCGTTAGCAGGGCAAGGGTGATGACCAGCCCCACCCTGAGCTTCGACCACTTAAGCTGTTTCTGCATGTCAAACATGGTTATCTCCTTTTTCTGGATACTTCATGGTCAATGCATGCTAAGCCTTGTAATGCAGTTCATTCATGAATACCTGGATATCAGCAATGGAAGTATTGGTCAGTTGATTCCTGTTGCCGTCAAAAACCATCCTGCTGTTCTTGATGAATAAAAACCGCTCTGCGACCTTGAGCGCATCGACGATCTTATGGGTAACAATGATAAACCCTTTTCCGTCTTTCGAGAGGTCGAGAATCAGCCTGCAGATCTGGTCTACATTTACCGGGTCGATGCCGGTTGAGGGCTCATCGTAGAGGAACATCTGCGGTTCATAGGCTGCAAGAGACCGGACAATGGCAACCCTCCGGTGCATGCCGCCGCTCAGTTCTTCAGGCATGAGCTCCATCGCCTGCTCCACCCCCACCAGCCTGAGGAGCTCCCGTACCTTCCGGTCGATCTCCTCTTCAGACATCTTTGTGTACTCCCGCAGGCAGAACGCCACATTCTCTTTTACGTTGAGGGAGTCGAAGAGCGCCCCTTCCTGGAAGACGATGCTGAATTTCATCCGCACCGCCCTCAGCTCATCTTCTGTTTTGCCGTTGATATCTTCTCCGTCAATGATGATCTTCCCGGAATCAGGCCTGATGAGGCCGAGAATGAGTTTCAGGATCGTAGTTTTGCCACCCCCGCTTCCGCCAAGAATCGCCACCCGCTCATCCGCATTGATGGAGAAGCTTACCTCGTGGAGGACCTCTTGTGTTCCGTATGCAAAAGAGACCTTGTCAAACGTGATCAATCATATCTCCGCATCTGTAGGGACGGGATTCATCCCGCCTTTTTGCATTTAGCATTGTAGGGGCAGACCCCTGTGTCTGCCCATTTAATACAAACGCATTAAATGCTATTACATTGTCATTGCGAGCGACCAACGGGAGCGTGGCAATCTCACCTCATAAACAAGAGATTGCTTCGTCGTTTCACTCCTCGCAATGACGCTTTACTTAATACGTTCGTATTAGTATTGTCGAAAAAATGTTGTTGAGCAACGAAGAATCCTATCAGAATATTCTCATACAGAGAACCCCAGGGCATACAGCAATATCCTCGTCAGGATGAAATCTGCAATGATAATCATGACGATTGATGTTACCACCGCCTTCGTGGTGGTCCTCCTCAACCCGATGGCACCGCCCTTCGTGGAAAGGCCCATGTAGCAACTGATACAGGCTATCAGATAGCCAAAGATAAAGGGCTTCACCGCACCTGAGAAAACATTCTCAAAACTTAACACATCCCGGATTGAACTCCAGTATACCGTGCTGCTCTGATGGCTTACGAATACGGCGATGTAGTAGCCGCCGAAAAGGGACATGGCATCACCGATAATGGTCAGGACAGGCAGCATGACGATAGAACTCAGGATCTTCGGTGTCACGAGCTTCTTGATAGGGTCCACGCCGAATGCCCTGAGTGTGTCTATCTGGTGGCCGAGGATCATGGAGCCCAGTTCCGATGCCATGCCTGAGCCGACCTTCCCCACGAAGACGAGCGCTGCGGCAATCGGCCCGATCTCCCTGATGATGGCAACGCCCACCACCTTCCCTGTGTACATCTTGAGTCCTACCACTGAGAGTTCTGCTGATAACTGGAGGGAGAGCGCCATCCCGATGAAGAGGGAGACAAGGAGAGTAACGAGAAGGGAACCTGCCCCGGCATAGTCCATCTGCTCGATGGCATCCCGCAGGTAAAAGGGCTTTCTCACCAGCCCCAGCATTCCGTCCAGGGAGAGCAGGTAGAAGTCCTGGAGGTCTTTGATTAGCTCTTTTAGTTTCATAGGTATATGCGCTTCAAGGTCTAAGGACTCAAGTTTTAAAATGTCAAATGCCAATCCGCCTTAGGCGGACAAATTCCAAATTTGACATTTGAGCTTGGTCATTTGGATTTTTCCCATTGCCCACTGCCTTTTGCCTAATGCCCTATTCTTATCCAAACCGGTTGCGGGGTCAATTAATTTATCAGACAGAGGCTGGAGGGTATCTATCCAAGTAATTAATCTGATGGAATCTTTGACCCGGCTGACAACTGCCCCACGATATACAATCCTGACCAGAGAGATTCAGATGGGGATGGCCTCGGGGATGTATGTGATCCTACAATGATCCAGCTTTCTTCTTTTACTGCTACTCCCAGAGCAGGGAAGATTATCCTTGCCTGGTCAACTGAAGCAGAAATTGACAATGCAGGATTCAATCTTTACCGTTCAGAATCAGAGAGTGGGGCATACAGTAAAATTAATGGTTCCTTGATCCCGGCACGAGGTACTCCGACCCGGGGCGCATCCTATGCATACGTTGATGATGCCGTGAAGAACAGGAAGATCTATTACTACAAACTTGAGGATATTGATCTCTCCGGAAAGAGCACCATGCACGGGCCGGTGAGTGCGATGCCGAAAAGGATGTATTCAATTGGGGAGAGAGATTAGAATGAGAATAAGCTGATTTAATTAGAAAGGGCAGAGGTTCTTCTCTGCCCTTTATTTTTCCTTGGTGGAGCTGAACGGGATCGAACCGTCGACCTCTTGACTGCCAGACAAATTCAATCCTGCCGTTTGTTTTCTCTCTTGTTTTCTCTTGTTTGTTATTGCTTGCAAAATTCAAAGCCGAGAGATAGACCATCTCTCCCTTATTCTCCCTTGTTCTCTCTTGTTAGGAGCACAAAAAGAGCACAGTACATAAAGGGAATACAAAAACTTTTTTATAGGAGGTGTAACCATTGAATGACGAAGAAAGAATGACAACAATAATCGGAATCCGAGAGTATCCCTCATGAAAGAATATCGCCATAGAAGAAGCTAAGAAGAAAAAAATGACCCTATCAGATTTTCTCTATGACTGCATAGAGGGGGATGGGAAAAAATAGTTGAAGAAGGAGGCGTTAAACAGAATATGGGATGACTATTCAACAAAAAATATTATGAAACATACATACATTAAACAATTTAATGCAATACATATTGCATAGGGAAATTGAGATGTTAATAAGGATTCAGAATATAAGAGTTTGCTGTAACGCTCAATTATAAGAGGATCACCGGCAGAAACATGAAGGATTTTTACCTTCGATTCAAGGGGGTCTATCCAGGAGTGAATAAAGCCTGGCAGACTGATAACGGGGCAGAAAACTTAGGAGAATTTGATGAGCAGCTAATGAGAGAGGGTATTCCTCACTTTTTTTCCTATCCTCACTGCCCTAAGATTAACACCTACATTGAGCGGTATAACAGGACAATTCAAGAGGAGTTCATTGATAACCATTTGGACCTTATCCATGATAAGGAACTTTTTCATAAAGAGCTCTCTGATTACCTCATCTTCTACAATACTCAAAGACCACATAAGTCATTAGCTCTAAAAAGTCCCATTGATTATTTGATCTCTCTAAGGGGAATGTCGCAAATGTCTTTGACTTATATAATTTCTTGACATATACGATGTTTATATATAAAATTTATCATGAATGTATATTTACAAGTATCAACAAATATTAGAAAAGACGACGTGCCAAAACATTTTTTAGTCAGCAAATGTGAATCCTATTTATCTTTTCGTGGAAAGGAAGCCCCATGAAATCATTCAGGTTCAAAATTACTGATTTGTATTTCTTCGTGTTCATAGCATTGTCCCTACTATTCATTCTTTCAAACAAAGTTTATGCTCATGAACATTACGATTTTACGTACCCAGACAGGGCGAGTTTAATCGCTGCAGGATGGGATTTTCTTGCGGTAAAGCCGTCAGGTGGTGGCACCCGAAATACTGAACAGATTACAGGTGCGGTGGTCTCTTATGACCAGATTGCACACCCTGGCGTCCTCCGCATCCCTGTTGATACCGGTGACCTATGGGCGGGT
>JAPLJA010000223.1 GCA_026388815.1 Pseudomonadota bacterium | reverse complement strand
ATAATTTTCTTGAACTCACGGAAGGAAAGTTCCTCCGGGTCGTCGTTCTCTCTCCGGAGCTCTTCCAGCTTTGCCTTCTTCGCTATGTCAAACTTCTCCTGCTCAAACACGGGATGCATAATAATGTCAGAATAGATCCTGAGTCCCCGGTCAACATCCTTTGTCAGAACCGTGAGCGAGGCGCCCCCTGACTGGGAGCCAATGCTGACACTGACGGAGGCAGCCATGAATTCAAGCTCTTCATCGATTGCAGCACCACCCATTGACTGCGTTCCCCCGGTCCTCATCACGATACCGGTCAGCTCTGCCAGACCTGCCTTTTCTTTTGGTTCATAGATAGAACCGCTGCGGATCCGGGCAGTGATATTCATCACCGGCACCTCATGATCTTCAAGCAGGTAAACGACCATGCCGTTTTTCAGTTCATACCTCACCGGCTCAGGCGGAGAAAACTGCAGGGGTTTAAAGGAAAGGGCTGAAGGGGGCTTTAAGAGATCCTTTTCATCTGCAAAAACAAAAGAAGAAAATATGAGCAGAAAAATAAAAACAAGTATTACAGGTCTTCTTTTCATCATGTTTAACACCTTCTCATAAATCTACAGGGTCGCAGGGTCAAGGGTCGTAGGGTCAGTTTTTCGCTTCGATCCTTCGCCCCTTCGCTACTTCGACCCTGCATTTATTGCCCCTTGTTACTCGCCCCTTGCCCCTGTTCTTTTCACCAACTCAGCCACCGTGCGGTTCTCTTCGCTTAAATACTCCCGTGCCACCCGCATAATATCCTGGGGGGTAATCTTTTCTATGATTTCGAGATGTTTCTCCATGTACCTCCAGTCATTGGCAACGGTCTGGTTGTAAGCGAGCTCATGGGCTATCCCCGAGTTAGACTGGAGCCGGTAAATACGGCTTGCCTTCAGTTGATTTTTTATCTTTGTCAGTTCCCTTTCGCTTACTTCCTCCCTCTTCAACCTGTCCAGTTCCTGGTAGATCGCTTTCTCCAGCTCACGGGTGGTATGGGGTGCACGGGGAGTAGCGGAGATGGTAAAGAGATTGGGATAGCGTGCTCCGGGGAGTCCGTTCATGGTCTCTATGCTTACTGCAAGCTTTTCCTTTTCCACCAGCTTCTTATAGAGCCTGGACGTTCTCCCCTGCGAGAGAACAGCATCAATCATATCAAAGCAGTAATCATCAAAATGAGGGAGGGTGGGTTTGTGATAACCGATCAGAAGCTCCGGATTGGCATCGAAAACAAGCTTGACCCTTTTTTCACCCTTCTGTTCCGGTTCAGAGATGATGGGTGGAGCGGTAACATACTGGGGAGGAATCCTCCCGAAATACTTCCTGATAAGGGAAAGAACCTCTTCGGGGTTGATATCTCCCACCACTGCAATCACAGCGTTGTTCGGGGAGTAGTGGAAGCGAAAGAATTGTTGAGTGTTTTCCCGCTTTAAAAACTGCAGGTCAGAGTCCCACCCGATAATAGGGTTCCGGTAGGGATGCGCAGTGAAGGCAGCGGCTAAAAATATCTCCATAAGTTTCCGGTCAGGCTGGGATTCATAGCTCTGCCTCCGCTCTTCCCGTACCACTTCCCGCTCTGAATAGAACTCCCGTAATACCGGGTTCAGTATCCGGTCCGACTCGATCCGGGCCCAGAGCTCAATCCGGTTGGAGGGAAGGCTCACCACATAGGTGGTCGTGTCATTTCCCGTCATGGCATTGAGACCTTCAGCACCGTTCTTCAGGTAGATTGAATCTATCTCATCCTTCACCACAAATTTCCGGTGCTCTGCCTCTAATTCCTTTATGCCTTTTGAAAGTTCCTCGATCTTCTTCGGATCAGCCTTTTCACCTTTCATCCTCTCCTGGTCCAGGAGAGTTGCCTTTTCGTCGATCTGATCGAGCAATTTCTTTTCCCCGGCATAATTTTTCGTCCCGAGGGTTTCAGTCCCCTTGAAGAGCATATGTTCCAGGAGGTGGGCAGTGCCGGTCATCCCGCTCCCCTCCTCCACCGATCCAACCTTGAAGCAGATGGAGAGGGCAACTGTGGGAGACTGATGTCTCTCCACCATCAGCACCTTCAGCCCATTCTCGAGGTCGTACTCCTTTACCCTTTCGCTTAACGTAAAAGGATGGGATATGACGGGGGAGGAAAAAAAGGATACTACGAGAACTGCTATGCTAAAAAATTTCTTCATCTCTAAATAACTCCTTGGCATAATGGTATCTAATCTTAAAACAAAACTAATTTTTTGGAAAGTAAGGAATTGAAAAATGATGTTTTCTGGGGTAACATTATTAATACAATGACTAATCAGCATATTCTTAAAGAAGCTAAAGATCGTCTGGTAACCAATTTTCATCCCAAACGTATAATCCTTTTTGGTTCGCAGGCACGAGAAACTGCGGATAATCGTAGTGATGTGGATCTCCTTGTTGTCTGTCCTATTCAAGGAAGTCGCCGGGCAATGATGGTGGCTATGGATAGAGTCCTGCGTGGGTTAGGTATTGCAAGAGATATTGTCATACTTACGCCTGAAGAATTCGAGCAAGACCGTCACATACCTGGTACTGTAGCCCGGCCTGCATGGCTGGAAGGTAAAGTGCTCTATGAAAGCTCCTCATAAGGAAGTCTTACGAAAAGTAGTAAAATGGCTAAACTACGCTGATGAAGATCTGCGACTGGCACGTCATGGGTTGACCCTGAAGACTGGTTGTCCTTATCGCCTTATCGCATATCATGCCCAGCAATGTACCGAAAAATATTTGAAGGCATACCTCGTTTATCAAGGGATTGATTTTCCGTATACCCATAACATTTCTCTCCTACTGGAATTATGTGCTAAACATGCTAACTGGGCTGAAAAGTTACGGGAGGCAGAAGAGCTCACCCCTTATGCCATAACTGCACGTTATCCGGGAGAGGATGAGCAGGTATCCAGAAAAGAAACATCGCGTGCCATTAAGATCGCATCTCATGTGCGGGAAGTAGTCAGAGCTGAATTTACCAAGAATGGGATAATTTTCAATAAAAGCTCAGAGTAGTTAGCGCTGAGATCTTACCCCTAAGCATAAGAAAATTATTCCCCAAATAATACTGAAAGAAGTTGATTCCTAATGTACCCTAATCCGAATTACTCGGGCTGGGGAATTCCATGGTCACGCAGTGCCAGGCGCCTCCTGATTCAATGATCGTAGAGGCATCGATGAAATAGATCGTTTTCCCCGGCAGGACCTGTTCGTATATCGCAGCAGCCTCTTCATCAGAGGGGATATTATAGACCGGGAGCAATAGCACATTGTTAATGATAATGGCATTCGTATAGGTCCTCACCACCGGCAGAACAAAATACTTGTAATAGACATCAGGCTGGGGGATCCTCACCACGGTCCAGGGCTCTCCTGCACCATTCATCGAGTTCATGAACAATACTGCACAATCCTCGAGAACCTGATAATCCTTCTGGTCAGGACTGTATTCAGCTACCAGGGCAGTGTTTGCACTGACGATCTTCATGAACATATCAACATGACCGGTAGAATCCAGGGACGGGTCCTGGGGAACGATCTTTTCATGAGCCTGAAAGGCTGACATGATCCGTTCATC
>JAPLJA010000054.1 GCA_026388815.1 Pseudomonadota bacterium | reverse complement strand
CATGGTGATGCCAATCCGCGGCTTCATCGCAAGAGCACCTTGCCGGGAAGCACACCGGTCGTTTCGCCGTTGCTTACCACCACCTTGCCGTTCACCATGACATACCTGATCCCCTCAGGATACCGGTATGGATCTTCGTACGTAGAGGTATCGTTAATCGTCTGCAGGTCAAAGATTGTCAGATCAGCATGAAAACCTTTCCTGATCAGGCCCCTCTCCTTCAACCCGATTCTCCGGGCTGGCTGACCGGACATCTTGTACACAGCCTGCTCCAGGGTTAAGACCTGCTCATCTCTCACATACCTTCCCAGGATCCGGGGAAATGTTCCAAACCCCCTGGGATGGGGCTTCCCTTTCTTCAGGACGCCGTAATGCGCCCGGACTGAACTGTCAGAGCCTATCATCACGTAGGGCTTTTTCAGGATCTCCCTGAGATTTGTTTCACTCATGGCGAAGAAGATAGCCCCCACCTGGAGCCTTTCTTCGAGGAGGAGGTCAAAGAGGAGATCACAGGGGTCTTTCTTCTCCTTCTCTGCAATCTCAGCCATACTCATACCTTCCCACTCCTGACGGTAAGAGGAGTTCAGCGATGCGATCCGGATCCTTTCCCAGTAATCCGCCTGGGGATGATTCTTTCCTATTTCTTCTTTCAGCTTTTCCCTGGTCTTTTCATCGCGCAGCCTCTCCAGCTCCTTCTCATTTCCCCCTTCGAATGCCCAGGCCGGCAGCACTGCATCCAGGTCAGTACTGGATGAGGTGTAGGGATAGCGGTCTGCCGTGATATCAATGCCTCGCTCCTGAGCACCCTCAATCAGGGCAAATGCTGAGGCAAGCTTAGCCCAGTTCTTCTCTCCGCTGGTCTTCAGGTGAGAGATCTGGACGGGAACCCCTGTCTTTTCTCCCATCTCGATCATCTCAGACAGGGCTTCAATGAGACGGTCACCTTCACTCCGGATGTGAGTGGTGATAATGCCGTTGAACTCTCCTACCACCTCTGTCAGGGCGATCAGTTCATCAGTATCGCTATATACGCCTGGAGGATAGATCAGCCCCAGGGAGAGGCCGAACCCTCCCATCTCCATTTCCCGCCGGAGGAGATCCCTCATCAGGGAAAGCTCCGCACTCGTAGCCTTTCGGTTGAGATAGTCCATTACGGAAGCCCTCACGTTTCCCTGACCGATGAGGGGAGCAACGTTCAGGGCTATGCCCTGGGCCTGAATGCGGGCGCAATATTCCCCAAGGGTTGACCAGTCAATCTTCAAGCCGAGCGGCTCAAGGGAATCCTGACGATGGTCTTTTGCCTCGCCGATGAGAGGAGAGGGGGAAACCCCGCAATTCCCGCAGACCTCGGTCGTCACTCCCTGGCGCACCTTGCTCTCTGCCGGAGGATTGATGAGCAGGTTGAATTCCGAGTGGGAGTGGATATCAATGAATCCAGGCGCCACCACCAGACCTTCAGCATGAATGATGAAAGCGGCCTGGGAAGAAGAGAGATCGCCAACAGCCTCAATCCGTTCCCCCGTGATCCCCACGTCCTGCCGCAGGGCCGGCGCTCCTGAACCGTCCACCACCAGGCCGTTTCGTATGACGATGTCAAACATAACTATTGTGACCTCTGAAAAGGTAAAAATGAGGTTCTGAGTGCGAATGAAGATTTTTTCTTTTGTTGAGCAACGAAGAACCTTTTTCAGACTCTTTTGTTTTATGTTAACATTTTCCTCCTCTTAATCAAATATTTTATGGTAACATCTCCCCTGATGGCTCGCCTCGGAAGGAAGATTATTATCACAGCAGTTCTGCTCCTGTTGCCTTCCTGTGTATCCCCGCCCTTCATCCCCCCTCTGAGAGAAGAGGTCCGCCCCGTTGAGAAGAAAGTGCTGCCCCTGGAAGGAAAGGTGATCGTCGTTGACCCCGGCCATGGCGGAAGGTGGAGAGGAGCAACAGGGAAGAACGGCTTTGCAGAATCAGAGGTCAACCTGGGTGTTGCCCTCTATCTCTTCGGATTTTTACAGGAGAGCGGTGCCCGCGTGATCCTTACCCGCACAACCGACCGCGAGGTGGCACAGGGTGAAAATATCGAGCTCAGGGACGACCTCCAGGCACGGTGCGACATCGCCAATCAGTCCAGCGCCGATCTCTTCGTCAGTATCCATCATAATTCGGACTGGGGAGATCCGAAACGGGACGAGATCCAGGTCTACTATCAGATAGCAGACCCGGGCCCTGCCTTTGACCTGGCAATCGAAACCGGTGTTGCCCTTTTTGATTCCATCGGGCCGCGCGACACCGATATCTGTCCGGGGAATTACTACGTCCTGCGAAATACCCGCACCACAGCCATCCTCGGCGAGGCTGCATTCCTAAGCCATGAAGAAGACGAGAAGAGGCTTGCCTTTTTCAGGTCACTCCGGGAAGAGGCACGAGCTTATTACCAGGGCATCATGAACTACCTGACGAAAGGGGTACCCCGGATCTCTGGGGCGACGCCTGACGGACAGGCAGTAACGGAGCCCCCTTCTGAAATCACAGCCTTCATCAAAGATGAACAGGGAATTGATCCCGCCTCCATCAGGCTGGTACTCGATGGCAGACAGGTGAATGTCAAGTTTGATCCTGTAACAGGGAAAATAAGTCACCGCCCTGAGACACCTCTCTTAAATGGCGTGCACACGTTCAGAATCGAAGGGAGGAATCTCGCCGGAAACGCTGCAAAAGCAGGCATAGACTCCTTTACCGTGGACTGTCCACCTGCCCGGATAACGGTATCACTCTCGCAAGAGGATAAAACAGGGATCAGAGAGGTGTCGGCTGAAGTGCTGGATAAAAACTCACTGCCGGTGATTGACGGCACACCAGTTGAGATACAGAGCGAAAAAGGCAGGGTCCTCACGCCGAAGCTCACCACCAGAAAAGGGAAAGTAAAGACATTCCTCATCACTGACCGCAATCCGGGAGCGACCCGGATCACTGCATGCTCAGGAAAGGTCATCACCCGCACCCAAGCTACCCTGTCCCCGCCTTCCTGTCCTGTGCTCTTCGTGCAGGTAAGGAACGGCCAGGGGAAACCCGTTGCAGCAGCCGAAATCACCATCGAGGATAAAAAGGTCTCTACCGATTCCTCCGGGTATGCAACGGTAGAGATGCCGTCAGCAAACCAGCAGAGAGGGACCTCTATGATCTCTATAGCAAGACCAGGGTACCGGATACTCTCGTCTCTTGTTGAACTCATATCATCCACGGTGACCTGCCGTGAATTTACCCTCGAGTCGGAGGATGCAGGAATCCTGAAAGGCAAGACCATCATCCTCGACCCTGAACTGCTCCTGATGGGGATACCGGGTAGTTCTCCTGACCCTGAGAAGATCAACGAACGGAACGGCGCACTCGCGAGAGAACTGAGGGAATGGCTTGAAGGAGCAGGTGCAACCTGCCACATCACCACAGAGGGAAAACCGTTTTCAACCATCATTGACCGTGTCCTTTTCTCCTCAGAAAAGAAAGGCGATTATTTCATGACCATACGGCACCAGGAACAGGGATGCCGTGTCGGGTACTACTTTAACAGCGAACCCGGGGAAAGGCTTGCCCTGTCACTCAGGGATTCCCTTCTGAAGACCTTCGGCCCTGCCGAATGCAGAGTGAGCGAGAGCAGCGAGTTCACAATCGTCCAGACCGAGATGCCTTCCGTCCTGATTGCCCTCCCCTTCTCTTCCATCCCGGAGGGAGGAGAGAGCAATGAGACCGTGCTCAAAGAAACCAGAGCCATCTACCAGGGGATTGTTCAGTTTTTCAAGTCATCAAAACAAAATTGATACACCCTCTCGGTAACCATCCTCTTCCTCCTCCCCCATCCTCAAAAGAGATAATGTATGTGCTTTAAAAACCCCCGTGTCTTGTCTCATTGCGAGTGAAGCAAAGCAATATCGCGTTCTCATCATTCATGATCCAACTCAAATCTTGACAATCCCCCTTTTCTTCAATAGTCTCTCATTGCTAAATGCGGAATGTGGAGTGCGGAATAAAATCACTGAATAGATAATTTGGGAATTCAGAATACAGAAGTCAGAATTCAGAATCCGCCTTTGGCGGACTGACTCCTGAATTCCTGTTTTCTGTTCACTGTCTTACCAGAAACTCGAAACTCTTATACTAAAGGTGGGATAATGGAAAAAGGTACCTCGATTAAGAAAAATGAACAGCCCGTGAAGAAAGTCAGTATCGTCTGCATCGGTGACAGCCTGACCTTAGGTTATCAGAACCCCTTCCTGGATCCGATGAACATCAAGGAGACACCCTATACGGATATCCTCAAGGAAAAACTGGGCGACAGTGCAAAAATCTACAACAAAGGATTGTGCGGAGAGTTAAGCAGAGATATCCTCCACCGCTTAGAGCGGGATGTGATCTCTTATCAGCCCGATTACGTCATTATCCTTTGTGGGAGCAACGATCTCGGCTGGGGATTTCCCCCCAAGGAGATATGTAAAAACCTTGTCGAGATGTATAAGGTGGCACGGGCTGCTAAAATAGAACCAATTGCCTGTACGGTTCCTTCTATCCTTAACTTCGATGATCTGATTCCGGCCCGAAAGAAGCTGAACACCCTGATCAAAGAACATGCCAAAAAAAATCATATCCTGTGTGCTGACCTCTTTACTGCCCTGTCCCATCCAAAAACAGGAAGACTGCGGGATGAATTCTCCTGTGACGGACTGCACCTGAGCAAAGAAGGATATACGGTGATGGGAGAAACCATCTATAAGGAACTTGCACCTATCATTGCCAAATGGCGATTGCGGCATACGGAATAAAGACGCACTGAGAATGGGGAGATAAGGAGATGGGGTGATGGGGTGAAATGGTCTCCCTATCTCCCTAATCCCCTATCTCCCAATATAAGATTAAGATGAAATGAAAATTTTTTCTTCTGCCAAAATAAATCTCCGGCTGGAGGTCCTTAAGAAAAGGAAAGACGGCTATCATGAGATCCGGGGGATATTTCAGAAAATCAATCTTGCTGATGCAATTGAAATCTCCCTTACTCGTGGTGAGGGAATCTCTCTCTCCTGCTCAGACCCTGAACTGCCGCAGGGTGAAGAAAATCTTGCCTTCAAGGCTGCCCGCCTTATCCTTTCCCGGACAGGAAGGAAAGCGGGGGTCAGGATCACCATCGAGAAGAATATCCCCCTTGCGGCCGGCCTGGGAGGAGGGAGCAGTAACGCAGCCTCTGTCCTCATCGCACTGAACCAGATGATGAAACTCCATCTCCCCTCTGAACTGATGATGGAGATGGGGAAAAGCCTGGGAGCAGACGTCCCTTTTTTTCTCTTCCGTGAAAAGGCGGCTTTCGTTACCGGTATCGGAGAGAAGCTCGAGGCAATGGCTATCAGACCACGGCTCTACCTGGTGCTGGTCAATCCGGGTATTCCCATTTCTACTGCCTCTGCCTACCAGAGGTTAAATAGAGAGTTGACAAACCGGGCGAATAATATTATTACTATCCCCACTGAGATTGAAGAATTGACCGGCCTTCTTCCCTTCCTCTCAAATGACTTTGAAGAGGTGATATTTCCTTTGTATCCCGAAATCAAAGAGATAAAAGAGAGACTGGTCATGGAAGGGGCAGAGGGAAGCCTGATGTCAGGAAGTGGCTCAACGGTATTCGGAATCTTTGGTAACAGGAAAGAGGCTCTCAGGGCTTACCAGAGGTTGAAGTCGGCGACTCACTGGAAAGTATTTTTCACCTGGAGCAGGTAACTACGGAAAAAGGAGCGTGCGGATGGAGATCACAGAGGTAAAGGTATTTCCGGTAAATGAAGAAAAACTGAAAGCCTATGCCAGCATTACCTTTGACAACTGTTTCGTTGTAAGAAATCTCAAGGTGATTAATGGAAACAACGGCCTCTTTGTTGCTATGCCGAGCGTAAAGAGAAAGGACGGAACCTATCAGGATACCGCCCACCCGCTCAACAATGAGATGCGGAAGATGATCGAGACGAAAGAGCTCGATGAGTATAACCGCTGCAAAGACAGGGTGGGAGAGTAGCATTATTCATCAGAAATAGTGTTCATCGGTGATTCCCTTGAAGGGAGTCATACAACACTTATCACCTGTGCTTGGGGTGTAGACAAGCGGTAAGTCATGGGACTTTGGATCCCACATTCGGAGGTTCGAATCCTCCCACCCCAGCCATTTTTTATAAAGAGAGGACAGGCATGGCGGAGAACATGGTAGTATTTTCTGGCAATTCCAATCTCCCGTTAGCACGGGAGATCTGCAGGCATCTTGGAACGCAACTGGGCAAGGCTCACGTCCAGAAGTTCAGTGATGGAGAAGTGTGGGTAGAGATCCAGGAAAATGTCCGGGGACTGGATATATTCGTCATCCAATCCACCTGCCCGCCGGTGAATACCAACCTGATGGAACTCCTCATCATGATTGACGCCCTGAAGAGGGCCTCTGCGGGAAGGATTACTGCAGTAATTCCCTACTACGGGTATGCCCGCCAGGACAGAAAGGTTGCGCCCCGGGTTCCCATCACCGCGAAGTTAGTCGCTGACCTCATCACGGTTGCCGGTGCCAACCGGGTATTAACCATTGATCTCCATGCCGGTCAGATCCAGGGCTTCTTCAATATCCCGGTAGATAACCTGTTCGCCGCATCCGTGATGCTGGATTACCTGAAAGAAAGGTTCGCAAACGACCTGGTCATTGTATCACCTGATGCCGGAGGGGTGGAACGTGCACGGGCTATCGCCAAGCGGATGGAGTCATCTATTGCCATAATTGACAAGAGGAGGACCGAGCCGAACGAGGCAAAGATCATGAACATCATCGGCGACATTGAAGGTAAGACAGCCCTCCTGCTCGACGATATGGTGGATACTGCCGGCACGCTGACCCAGGCAGCTTCAGCCCTCGCCCAGCAAGGTGCAGCGAAGATTGCCGCCTGCTGTGTTCACCCGGTCCTGTCAGGCAAGGCAATAGAAAAAATTAACAACTCACCGATCGAGGAAGTGGTAGTAACCAATACCATTCCCCTGAGACAGGAAGCAAGTTCATGCAGCAAAATAAAGGTGCTGACGGTTGGTGTTCTCTTAAGCGAGGCAATCAAGAGGATTCACAGCAATGATTCTGTCAGCTCCCTGTTTATTTAGCAGCCTGCTGAAAAATGTTAGGAGGTAGTATGGAAAGGATCTTAATTAAAGCACATCCACGCAGTGAAAGAGGAAAAGAGGCAGCCCGGCAGTTGCGGCGGCGAGCCCTCATTCCGGCAGTCCTTTACGGGCATAAAAAAGAGACACTCCCCCTGAGTATCACGCTGGAAGAACTGAAGAAGGTGGTGGGGGACAAGGACAAGGAACACGCCCTCCATGCACTCAAGGTCGAGGGGCGGGATGATCTGGGAGAGAAATTAATCATGATAAAGGAGATCCAGATCGACCCCCTCGGACAGGAATATCTCCATGTTGACCTCTATGAGGTGAAGATGGACGAGAAGATTACCGTGCCCGTCACTGTCCACGTAACAGGAAAAGCAGAAGGAGTCAAAATCGGCGGTATCCTTCAGTACATCACCAGAGAAATTGAAGTCCGCTGCTTCCCCAACCAGATCCCCGAACATGTGGAGTTAGACATCTCTCCCCTGAATATCGGGGATTCCCTCCACGTGCGGGATCTGACATTGCCGGAAGGGGTTGAAATCCTCTCCCAGCCTAACCTTCCTATCGTGAGCGTGGTTGCTCCAACGATGAAGCGGAAGCTGCTGGAGAGAAGAAGGCAGAAGAAAAGACTCCAGAGAAAGAGAAATAATCTCCTTCGGGAGGATATATGAAGCTGATTGTGGGTCTGGGTAATCCCGGGAAAGAATACGAGATGACCCGCCACAATCTCGGCTTCCTGGTAATAGACCGTCTCGCCCGCGATACCGGGGAATCCCGGAAACAACGAAAGTTCAACGCCCTCCTCAACAGGGGGAAAATCGGGAATAAACAGGTCATTCTGATGAAACCCCTTACCTATATGAACCTGAGCGGGGCAGCAGTCAAGAAAGCCTCTGACTACTTTCACCTTCCCCTCCATGACCTCATGGTTATCCACGATGATCTCGACCTCGCTTTCGGGAGATTTAAAATCAAGATCGGCGGAGGGGATGCAGGTCACAAGGGGATCAGATCACTGATTGATCACCTGGGAGACGACGAGTTTGTCAGGGTGAGGATCGGGATAGGAAGGCCGGAGAAAGGCGGGGATGTCGTTGATTACGTGCTTGATCCCCTCAATGAGTCAGAGCAGTCCGAACTCCCGGAGATTCTCAATTCTGCCTGTCTCCTCATTCAGACACTCATCAGAAGTGGTGTTGATGCCGCAATGAACACCTTCCATAAAAAGAAATCGTTAGACGTTAGACGTTAAATGTTCTAAATCCGAAATCCGAATATCGAAATCCGAAACATGGTAAAAGATACAGCATTCAGCCATCAGCGATCAGCCATATTTAACAAAGAATAAAGCTGAATACTGAAAGCTGACAGCTTTGAAGCTTTATTCCGCACTCCGTATTCCGCATTACTTTTTCTCCCGCCGGGAATAAAAATCTTTGAGATAGGCATCAATCTCTCTCAGCTTCTCCTTCATCTGGAGATAGCCGCTCTGGTACAGGTCAATCCTCTCCTTGTCATTGATGTCCGGGTCAATCCGGGAGAAGTTGCCCGTATCCAGGGCAATGACCTTGGCACCGGGAGGAGGGACCTGTTTCATGTGTTCATTCTCCAGGGCAGTAAAAAGGGTCAGGAGAATGAGTTTTACATACTGAAAAAGGGAGAGTTCTTCAGGTGATGTTACGCTCTTAGGGAGGATATTAGGTGCTTTCAACTGTATTCCGATAATGGGCCTTACGCCGTCCTTGAAGGCATCGATCGGAAAACTCCCGCCTATACCTCCGTCAACAATAAGCCCGCCGTTATACTTTACCGGTGTAAAGAGGATGGGAACGCTCGTGGTCATCCGCAGGACCCTGGAAATCTTCAGATGGTCGCTGTTCGTAAAAACTATTACCTTCTGATTCCAGATATCCGTCCCGTAGACCTTCGTCGGCATCTTGAGGTCTGACATCATCTTCCCTTCAAAGGAACTATCAAGGAAGGCTTCAAATTCATCACCGGAATAAAACCCCAGATGCTTGATCAGGTTATAACGCCTCTTCCATCGCTCGATGAAACCCTGCTTCTCCTTCCTGTCTATCTTGGAAGTGATCCTCTTCAGGATTGTCTCCGGGGGATCCTGGGCATTGATAATGCCGTAACTCAGGGAACACGCCACCAATCCCCCGCCGCTCACCCCTGCTACCCTCTTGATCTGGTAGCCGTTCTCAAGCAGCGCACGGATTGCCCCCACGTAGGCAGGGTGTCTGGTCCCCGACCCGCTCAGGACCAGGTCAATCTCTTTCCCCTGTGGCTGGGAAGATGAAAAAACTTCTTCCCGACTCATCAGGATAATCATGGCAAGCAGGATAAAAAACAGTATCTTTTTCATGGTCAACCTCCTGTAAAAATTTCACTGTCGGGGTCATCCTTGACAATAGGACTCTTCGTTGCTCAACGACATTTTTTCGACAATTCTAAATCTCGCTCCACTGCAAAAAGACGTTTGGTCCGTCTTCGATAAGACGTTTGGTCGTTCTTACGATAATTCTTACCGCGAAGCGCGGCCTTCGGTCTTATTTACCGAAAAAATCCCAATTCGTACTCAGAGCCCTATTTTCAAAATGTCTTAATCCTCTACCTATTGTACAATGAATACTCTATTCTCATTTTTTTCATTGAATAATCAACTCGAATAATATAGGTTCTTTTGCAATGTTAGGCAAGAGGCAATAGGAATTGAAATGTGAAGTGCGGAATAAAAAGCGTGGACAATAAAAAGGGAATACAGAAGTCAGAATTCAGAAGAAGAAAAATATTCTGTATTCTGGCTCCTGACTACTAAATTCTTTAATCTTATTTTTACAATGAAAAAATACCATTTTGTCGGCATTGGTGGGAGCGGGATGAGCTCCCTCGCCCAGGTGATCAAGTCAAAGAGTAATGAGGTCACCGGCTCAGACCGTTCCCATGACCGAGCACTGAACCAGGACATTTTCAGATCGCTACAGGATCAGGGAATAAAACTCTTTCCCCAGAATGGTTCAGGCGTTACCGAGGATACTGATTATGTGGTTGTCTCCACAGCAATTGAAGAGGGCAACCCGGATATCAAAAAGGCACAGTCGCTCACCATCCTCATCCTCCACCGGGCAAAACTCTTAGCAGAGATCTTCAATCCCTCCTTCGGTATCGCAGTGGGCGGGACAAGCGGGAAATCCACGGTTACCGGCATGACCAGTGTCATCCTGGAGCAGGCAGGGCTTGATCCCACGGTGATCAATGGCGGCGTCATCAACGCCTTCCAGGGTGAGAAGTGGCCGGGCAATGCGCGGCTTGGCAGCGGTAACATGATGGTCATCGAGACTGATGAGAGCGACGGCAGTATTGTGAACTTTTCTCCTGAAGTAGGAGTTATCACTAACATCTCCAGGGATCATAAAGATATTTCCGAGCTTCTCCCTCTCTTTGAAACCTTTGCCCAATCAATCAAGGGCTGCCTGGTAATAAACAGTGACTGCCCTCTCGCCTCAAAGATCAGACCCCGGGGCAAGAAGATTATCACCTACGGCCTTACAGACGGTGCCGATATCAAGGCAGACAATATCCAGATGAACGCCGCCTCTTCCCAATTTCAGGTGAACGGCATCCCGTTCCATCTTTTTCTTCCGGGTCGACACAACATATCCAATGCCCTGGCAGCATTTGCAATAGGAACCTGTCTTGACCTCGATCTTCACCGCATGAAGACTGCTCTCGGGAAATTCAGGGGGATCAAGCGGAGACTTGAATTCATTGGAATCTCCAATGGCATCGCTGTGTTCGATGACTTCTCCCACAACCCGGCCAAGATCTCTTCAGCCATTGAGACGTTACGGATGGCGGGAACAAGGCTGATCATCGTGTTCCAGCCTCACGGTTATGGCCCCACCCGGTTTCTCCTGAAAGAACTTGCAGAGGTTTTTAATCAATCCCTGCATCCGTCCGATCACCTCTTCCTCCTGAATATCTACGACGCTGGAGGCACCGCCAACCGAACCATTTCCTCTCTCGACCTGCTCAAGAGGATTACCATACCCGCTGTCCTCCATTGCCCTGACCGGGAGACGGCGATTTCTGAAGTAAAAAAGGGGGCCCGATCCGGAGATGTGGTGGTAGTGATGGGTGCGAGGGATGATACCCTCTCCGTATTTGCCAGAAAACTTCTCAATGCAGTTCAGGGAGACAAGACGTGAAGCGAAAAGAGGTGGTGCTGGCAACCAGGAACGAAGGAAAACTGC
>JAPLJA010000279.1 GCA_026388815.1 Pseudomonadota bacterium | reverse complement strand
CCCACGACGAGGATATCGCTTACCCCTTTTTCCTTCAGCCCTTCCATAATCCGGGGAAAGATGTAGTTGTGAGCGCCGGATAAGATGCTGAGCAGGAGGGCATTTACGTCCTCCTGGACTACCGCATTGATAATCTGTTCCGGTGTCTGACGGAGTCCGGTATAGATTACTTCCATTCCTGCGTCCCTCAGGGCGCGGACAATCACCTTGGCTCCCCGGTCATGGCCGTCCAGTCCGGGCTTTGCCACTAAGACTCTAATCCTCTTTTCTTCTGCCATGAGCTCTACCTCCATAAATCAACCGGTTTCTTACTTGTCTTCCTTCCTTGCCCATTCAGGTGCTTCCCGAAGGATTGGCATCCTGTTTACAATCCACCTGAATACCCATATCTCTGCAAATACAACGGTAAGGGTAGTTACAATCTCTCCGAAGGCAGGATAGTAGTGTACCGGTGCATACCATTTAAATGCAATCACGGAGATGTTGAGCCGGTTGATGATGATGCCCAGCATGGTCAGCACAGCAGCCCATCGGATGAGCATAAGGTTTCTGTTCCGAACAGCCTGGAGGAACATGAAGCAGGGGATCAGGACGAGCCCGATCACTTCCGTCAGGTACCAGTATCCCATCGGGGTGTTGAGGATTAACCAGTGCTTGCCGTGGATGAATATGAGAACCTTCAGGAAGAAGTAAACGAACATCGCACCTGCACATATCCTTCCCAGTCCGATGACGATGTTGTCATACGATCTCAGGTGTTCCTCGTCGAGCTGGTCACCGAAAACCCGGTGGCTGATGCTTCCTTCAAAGATCACCATGGAGAGTCCGGCGAATATGCTGGAAACGAAGAAGAGTACCGGGATGAACTCAGAGTACCAGAGCGGGTGGATCTTCGCCTTGGCCATCAGGAAGAGCGCTCCCAGGCCTGACTGATGGAGGGTTGAAAGCGTGATGCCGAAGATCACTGCACCGAGGGTAAGGGAATTGAGGATTGTTCTCACTCTTTTGAATCCCAGCCATTCTGCGAACGCCGGTGAGATCTCGACGAACTCTGCAATCATGTAGAGCAGGAAGTGCCAGGCAACGAGGAACAGAACCGAACTCAGCCCAAACTTGTTTCCGATGATGGGGTTGATGATGTTCCACGGGCGGCCGAGGTCAAGCACCAGGGCACCGGCATAAAAGACGTAGGCGAGGAAACCGTTCAGGACGGTTGCCCTGACGATGGAATGGTATTTTTCCACCCGGAGGACGTAAACCATGAAGCAGAGGACGTAGGCACCTCCTGCAAAGGCAACACCTGTCATCACATCAAAGCCGATCCAGATCCCCCAGGGGAAATCCTGGGAAAGGTTGGTAATAGAGGCTAATCCTTTTATGAACCGGTAAATAATGAGGGCTATACCGAGGAGCATTACCGGAACAGAGATGATATTGAAGAGGGTAAACGGGGTCTTCCCTCTCGGCTTCATATCTTTGCGGATGAAGGCTACGAAGTCCTTAATACTCTTTATGTCTGGGGTTACTGTTGTTCCGTTCATTTCTTTCCTCCCTTCCCGTGGATTTCCTCTTCCCGTTTTGTGATCTGGCTCACTCCGAGCAGGAAAGCTGGCCAGAGCAGTAAAACGACGGGGACGCTGTAAAGGAATCCGGTCGTAAATTTTGGATAGGACGTCGTTCCCAAGTCTGTCCTGAACCCGATCTGTTCAAATGGAACAGCGGAAAGATATATATATGAGCTGCCGCCAACCTCATATTCTCCATAGATGTGGTGGCAGTAACTGTCAGGATTCTGATAGATTCGTGTCTTTCCTTCTTCAACCATTTGTCTGCGGGTGCCGAACGTCAGGGCTTCTGCCGGACAGGCCTCAACACAGGCAGGCTGCTTCCCCTCTATGACCCTTTCGTAGCAGAGGTTGCATTTCTGAATCTTGGGATTCCAGCTATAGTATTCGAACTTGGGGATGTCAAAAGGACAGGAAATCATACAGTACCTGCATCCCATGCAGTTTCCATCCCAGGTAACCGGTCCTTCTTCCCTTTTCTGCATGGCCTTGACGAGGCATGCGGCAACACAGCCTGGCTGATTGCAGTGCATGCACTGCTTCTTTACAAACACCTCTCCCTTCTCCGTCTTAAAGCGGTTGACAACTTCCCACTGGGTTATGGATGTCTGCCGTTGTTTCTCAAATGCTAATGCATTTGCTTCATCGGATATGTCAGGGACGGGGAGACCATGTGCTTCTGCACACGCCACCTCGCAGCTCCGGCAGCCGATACACCGGGTTGTGTCCACCAGGACACTCACCAGTTCTTTCCCGCTGCCGCCGGTTTCTTCAGCAGCTTTAACCTTGGGCGTCAGCACAGTGCTTCCTGCTATCCCGCCTATTCCTGCTCCTAATACCTTGAGAAACTTTCTCCTGTCAATCATCTGCACCTCTCCTTTTATTGTTGAATCGCGTTCATCCTTATAATTTACAATCCCCCCTCCCCCTTAAATGAATAGATATTCATTTCGAAAATAACATTAGCCTGCATGAGTGTCAATGGTTTTCAGGCGGTTTCGGTTTCTGAACGTGTAGGGGTAATCCGCCTAAGGCGGATGGTTGCCCATCATCAAAGGACAGGCACAGGGGCCCCTACGATGGGGTAATAAAAAACCACCCAAAATAAAATAAGGGGCTAAGCGTTGTTTCAAACTTAGCCCCTGTCTCTTAGGGAGGGGTATGGAAAAGGGCGGATTAAATACGGACTCTTAGTATGGGCGCCCCTACATAAGACCGAAGGCCCCGCCAAAGGGCGGGGTAGGTTTTTTCTTCATTGCAATGGGCGTAATAAATTACGCCCTTACATTATGAGCTCAGCAGGTATTCTTTTGCCACCTCATCCCATTTGTCAGGTGAAAGGGCCTTGGCAATGCCGGTGACCGGCACACCGCCGTCCTGGTACACCAGGCCGAGATTCTCTCCCATCCTCATTCGCAGTGAGTTAACCGTTTCCTCCATCCAGGCTGATACCAGCCTGCCGCTGAGCAGGTTCTTAAGATCAGATTTCGCATTACGGGGTTTTACCATCAAAAGCCATCCCTTCCCGTAGGGGTCCTGATTGATGAGGTCAGGGTTTTTAATCACTTCCTCATTTACCTTGACAACCTCACCATTTACAGGAGATACCATGTCAATCGAGGTTGAGCCAAACCTGAGCTTCCACCCGGTGTTCCCCTGTTCTATCTGTGCCCCTACACCGGGAAGGCTGATGGCGCTGGGTTTGCCAACCAGTTTCTGCGCAAAATCATCCATCCCGATCTTTACCGCATTTCCTTCCTGGAATGCCCAGGTATGTCCCTGGTGGTAATATATCCCCTCAGGGGTGTGAAACCACTCGCTGAGGGCAGGGATGAGCGTTTCTGTTACATATTCATATGCTGCCTTTGCTGGTGTGCTTAAGAACCTCCAGAAGAGGATGAATATCATGAGAAAACCGATGACCAGCAGATATTCAATTCCTTTTGTTGCGAAGATGTCTACATAGGTGAAACTCTCCATCTAAAAAACCTCCTTTCTCATTATCGTGCTCTTCTTTTGTCTGAAATCTGCAATCAATGAGACAGTACGCTCTTCACCAGGCTTGACCACTGGTCCTGGCTGAGCTTCAGGTGCGCATCCTGGACCAGACTGCCACCGTCCGTCATGGTATAACCCAGTTGACTCTCAAGCATCGTATGGAGCTTCTCAACTTCCTCTTTGAGCCAGTTCTTAATCTGTTCACCGTTGAGAAGACCTTTGATCTCTTCCGCGGGCTTGATGACAAAAAGCCATCCCCGGCCATAGGGGTCTTTCTTCACAGAAGATCCGTCTCTACTCAGCTTCTCGTTTACATCTACGATCACACCGGGTATGGGAGTGACCATCTGCGCCCGTCCCCTGTCGCAGGAGAATATGCACGCAGGATTCCCTGACTTGACCTCGTATCCCTTGGGTGGGAACTTCACTTTGTAGATGTGCCCGAGGATTTTCTGGGCGAAGTCATCCACTCCAACCCGTATTTTGCCGTCTTCTCGTGAAATCCAGGTGTGGCCGCGGTAGAAGACATCCTCTTTCACCGAGAAGCCATTCACCCTCGTCTCCTCTGTGACCATCTTCTTGATTTTCAGGTAGACTGAATCTATCGCCTCTGCTATTGCTCTGATACAGTAATAGAAGAAAAGAAACACATATGCCATGGTAATACACCTCCTCTCTTAGATTTTAACAAGCCTTCTTGCCTGACTTTGGATTGCCAGGATCTTAACCATTTTCCTTACGGCTTCTGCCATGAGGACAACACACGCATAGAGAATAATGATTGGGTATAACATGTTAAACACCCCCTTTAGACCTTAAAAAGGTCTTCATTAAGCGGTCCCATTCATCCTTGCTTAACTTTTCATGGAGGTTTTTTATCATCTCTCCTCCATCAGTTAAGGTAACACCCATCTCTCGCTCAAGAAAACTGTGGAACCGGTCTACCTCTTTCTCCATCCACTCTTGCGCCTTTATGCCGGACACCAGATATTCATCAAGACCGGTGGGTGCGACAGCAAGAAGCCATCCCTGACCGTAGGGTGCTCTCTGGATCAGGCTCGGATTTTTCAAGAGGCATTCATTGACGTCCACTACGGTACCTGAGAGGGGAGAAATGGGTTCTGCTGTATATGTTCCACACTTGATCCTTATCAGGGTATCATTCATCTTCACCGTTTCCCCCCGTGCAGGGAGTTCAACTTTATCAATGTTCCCGAGGAGCCGTGAAGCAAAGTCATCAAACCCTACCTTCGCCGTATCATTTTCTTTTTTAATCCAGGTATGGCCCTTATGGTAGGAGAGATCATTCTTCATCAGGAAGCCTCTCAACCTGACCGTTTTATCCCCTTCAGCAATCTCGAGGTAGGCATCGCAGAAGGTATAAGCCTCTTTGGTACAGCAACTGTCAAGCTGCATCGCAGAAATGGGGATCATCTTTTTAATAGGATAGACTTTGCAGTACATCATGTTAGATTCTTCAAAGAAGGGGCATTGGTCAGCACCCATTGATAATACATGATAGGTGACACTATCCTTTGCCCTTTCCTGATAAACAGGGCAATTGAAATGGGTCGAATTGGCACAGGGATTTTCCTTAATCGAGGCGACGGGGATCATCTTTTTGATGGGGTAGGCCTTGCAAGATGCCATTTTTATTTCTTCTAAGAAGGGACATTTTATTTTGGTCTCGATCATTTTTCTTTCTCCTCGCTTCGTCCGCTTAAAGATATATTCAATAGATAGGCCAAAAAGGACAGACCCAATCAAAAAGTTTCTAACTGGCTGTTTTTATTTGGTATTTATTTTAAAGGAGGTGTTTGAGCTGATAGGCCTTTGATTTAATGATGTGTTGAAAAATTAAGCGTAAATTTTAAATTATTCAAAAAAGATTTTATTTTACATAAGGTTAGAATGTGTTGTTTAATTCAACAGCGCAGTTGAGAAATTCAATAGGTGAGAGAGGAATTCAGGAGTCAGGAGCCAGAATACAGAATATTTTCTTTCTGAATTCTGACTTCTGTATTCATCATTTTATTATTTCTTTAGCTCATACTTCCTGATTTTATTATAGAGGGTGACGCGGTCTATGCCGAGGATTTCAGCTGACCTCTGAATGTTCCAATCATTTTCTTTAAGTATCTTTGCCATATGCTCCTTTTCCACTGCTTTCATTGATTTGTCACCGGAGGGTGTCACGGCGTCAGTGAGAGAGTTTTCTTCCGCCCTGGAGGGTAGCCCGAGGTCTGCAACATTTATCATAGTTCCTTTGGTAATTACCATAGCACGCTCAATGGTATTTTCAAGTTCACGGACGTTCCCCGGCCAGATATACGCCATAATACTATTGAGCGCCTCAGGAGAGATCCCCTCGATCTTCTTTTTCATCTCGATGTTAAATTTTTCTATAAAGTGGTCTACCAGCAGGGGGATATCTTCCTTCCTCTCCCGCAAGGGCGGAATGAGGATAGAAATGACATTCAACCGATAGTAGAGATCCTCCCGGAATTTCCCCTCCTCAATAGCCTTCTTGAGATCCCGGTTCGTTGCAGCTATTATCCTGACGTCAACCTTTATTACCTCGTTGCCTCCCACCCGGCTGAATTCCTTTTCCTGGAGTATCCGGAGCAGGTCAAGCTGCAGTTTTGGTCCAATATCCCCTATTTCATCTAAGAAGATCGTGCCCCCATTTGCTATCTCAAATTTCCCCTTTTTCTGAGAGATGGCGTGGGTAAAAGCCCCTTTTTCATGACCGAAGAGTTCGCTCTCGAGGAGGGTTTCAGTTAGTGCCGCGCACGATACAGAAACAAAGGGGGTATCTGCCCGTAAACTCTCCAGGTGGATGGCCCGGGCCAGAAGCTCTTTCCCGGTCCCGCTTTCGCCCAGGATGAGTATGGTGGAGGTACTTTTCGCTACGGTGCGGGCAAGTTCAAAGATATCCTGCATCTTCCGGCTCTTGCTGATCAGGTCCTGGAAATAGAACTGTTTTTTCAGCTCCTTCCGGAGGAAAATGTTTTCTTTGAGAAGTGCCTGCTTCTCAATGAGCCTTCTGATGATAAGGGAGATTTCCTCGGGGTTGAAGGGTTTCACCAGGTAATCATAGGCCCCTTCTTTCATCGCTTCTACGGCGGTATTTACGGTAGCGTAGGCCGTGATGATGACGATTGGTACCTCAGGCTGCAGGGCTTTCGCCCTTCTCATGACTTCTAACCCGTCCATCCCCGGCATCTTGAGGTCGACAAATAATACGTTCCAGGGTTTCTTCTTGATGATGTCCAGGGCTTTAAACCCGTCCTCAACCGCCTCTGCCTGGTATCCATCCTCCTTTAACCAATTGCACAGAGACTCTCTTACAATCTCTTCATCATCCACTACCAGTATATTTACATCCTTTTCCATGTCCGTTATTCTGCCTCCTCTTTTTTTTGTTCCAGCAGTTCCTTGCATCTCCCACAGAAACTTTCTCCCTTGCTATCCACGTCCAGGATACTATTGGCGAGGTACATGACACAATCCCTGTGGGGGCAGTGAATAAGTCCAAAGGTATGTCCCAGCTCATGATTCATTTCTTTGAATAATCTCCGGTGCAGGAGGTCGGGATTCGCTGGTAATCCATAAAATTCCTGTTTGAGCCGGGCAGCAGATACAATTCCTATGCGTCCTCCCAGTTGAGCCTCACCAAAAACAAAGGTAAGGATCGGTATGCAGAGATCAAAAGGGGTCAGACCTATTATTTTCAGGCCGTCAGAAGGAAGATCATTCAACATCTCCTTCAGTATCTTCGTAGAGTAATACTGTTTCCTGGTCGAGTCAAAAGCGCCTTCCACCTGTATCTTACCATCAACAGTTTTTACTGGAAACACGAAAGTATTATATATGTGTTCTTCCAGCTCTTTTACTTTAAGTTCAGGGATATTGCCAATCAGCTCAATATATATATTTTTTACCAAGTTCTGTCTGCAACGTATAGGGTTATGGGATACAGGGGAGAGAGTGAACGTTATGTTTTAATCGGCAGTTTGATGATTACCTGTGTTCCCTCCCCCAGCTTACTTTTTACTTCGGTAGTACCGTGGTGGGAGCTGATAATCCCGTACACCACAGACAGCCCCAATCCGGTTCCCTTCTCCTTGGTGGTGAAAAAGGGATCAAAGATCTTGGGCAGGTCCTTGGGATCAATGCCCCTCCCGGAATCGGAAATAACAATTTTAATCATCTGGTCTTTCTCTCTGAATTCAGTAGAGATGCCAAGCTTCCTGCCATGTTCCATGGCCTCACTGGCATTCAGGACGACGTTCAATATGGCTTGCTTCAGAAGGGAAGGGTCAGCAGTAATAGTGGGCAACTGACCGAGCCTCTTGTCCAGTTTGATTTCCTCAAGGGCTATCTTGTTGGCAATGAGCTCTAATGATTCATTAATGATCATATTCACATCAATATCAGGTTTATAAGAGGGCTCTCTCTGCCTGGCGAAGTCAAGCATGTTTCTTACGATCGTACCGCACCGTTCTGTTTCCCGCTCCATGGTAGCCAGGTATCCCTGGAATTTTTGGAGGTCTTCGTTTCCCGGTATGCCATCCTTCAGTTTTCGACGCAAGAGCTTTGTATAGGTCAAGATGCCGGTAATAGGGTTGTTTATCTCGTGGGCGACCGTTGCGGCCAGCTTCCCGATAGAGGCTAACTTTTCAGTCTGAAGGAGCTGGTACTGGGTCTCCTGCAATTCGTTCGTTCTTTCTTCAACCCGCTGCTCCAGAGTCTTAATCCATTCCTGAATCTGTTCGTTAGCGTTTTTCAGGTCCTCGGTCATTTTATTAAAAGAGAGCGCAAGCTGTCCTATTTCATCTTTGGACTTGAGAGATATTTTATAGCTGAGTTCCCCGGCAGCAACCTCGTTTGTTCCCATGACCAGCTCTTTCACTGGGCCGGTGACGAACTTCTGGATAAAGAGTATGATGATCGCAGATAACGTCAGGATGAGAATAAGAGAAAATGACAAGTTCCTGTTGATGGCTGTCTTGATATTTTCATCCACTTTGGCTAACGGCATGGAGATATCCAGTACCCCGAGAACCTTCTGCTGCTCAGGATGGGCATGGCAGGATGCATTGTAGCAGTCAGGTTCGTTGTAAATGGGAGTAATCATCCCGAGAACCCTGTAGCCGGCTTTATTGGTAAAGATTCGTGTCCTCTCCGCTTCTGAGAGTTCTACGAGCGGTAACGGTTTCTCCCGGACATGGCAGGCGGTGCAGGACTTGTCAACAAACTTGTCAACTGTTATTCCCCCCTCCTGCTGGTCAGAAGAGAACATGATGACGCCTTCTTTATTGAAAATCCTTACCTTTTCAATACTCTTCTGCTTCCCGATGGTTTCTATCACGTTCTGCAGGGCATCCCTTCTGTTGATCAGCATGTCGTAGCGGGTGCTCGCCTTGACCGTGTCGCTTATCCGGGTAGCTCCCAGGAACACTTCGCCAATCAGCTGTTCCCTGAAGTTTTTTAAACTCACATAGGTAAAGATGCCGATCCCCGTAATAATAACCAAACACAGCGATATGATGAGTTTAAAACTGAGTGTCCGGTACCACATAGGCAACGCTTCCTTTTATCAAGGGATTTTACTTTATTCAAGTAAAAGTTTTGAATTGCCTCATTATCGTTTGACTCCAACTTGAAATTCTGTTAGTTTTTTAATCCATAACTATCTATTGAGGAGCAGGACGATGGACGTTTTACAGGCGATAAGGGAGAGAAGAAGTATCAGGAAGTATAAACCGGATCCAATCCCTAAAGACAAGCTCATGCAGCTCCTTGAAGCGATTCGCCTGGCCCCTTCCTGGGCAAATACCCAGTGCTGGGAAGTGATCCTTGTTGATGATTCCCAGACAAAGGAGGCCCTGGCGCAGACCATGCCACCCGGGAATCCGGCAATTCCTGCTTTTTCTCAGGCACCTCTCATCGTTGTCGGCTGCGCCCAGCAGGGAAGGGCAGGTTGTTTCAAAGGTCAGCCTGCTACTGATAAGGGGGATTGGTACATGTTCGATATGGGGATAGCCCTGCAGAATCTCTGCCTGGCTGCCCACGGCCTCGGCCTGGGCACCGTGCATGTCGGTGCCTTTAATGCACAGAAGGTAAAGGAGATCCTTAAAGTCCATGAAGGTATAGCGGTAGTAGAGATGATCCCGGTAGGATTTCCGGACCAGGAGACGAAAACACCGGCGAGGAAAGAGATAAAAGATTTTGTTTTTTCCAATGAATATAAGAGGAGCACAGATCTCTAAGGCGTATGAGCCTGCTTATTTCTTTTGAAGGGATTGAAGGGTGCGGCAAGACTACCCAGGCAGATCTGCTCAATACTTTCCTCACTTCCCAGGGGTATTCCTGTCTGGTCACCCGCGAACCAGGTGGAACGAGGATTGGTGATCAGATCAGGTCCCTGCTCCTTCATTCAGAGAACACCGATCTTGCACTCAAGGCAGAACTTTTCCTCTATATCGCTTCACGTGCCCAGCATGTAGAAGAGGTGATTCTCCCTGCCCTGAGAGCAGGAAGGATGATCATCTGTGACAGGTTTATTGATTCCACTACGGTCTATCAGGGGCTGGTCCAGGGTATTGATCTTGCCGTCATCGATGACCTGAATCGAATGGCAACCTCCGGCATCAAACCGGATCTTACGTTCATCATTGACTGTCCGGTGGAGGATGGTTTGAAGAGGGCATGGGGAAGGATTGAGATTAAAGACCGGACAATTGATGATGTCCGCTTTGAGAATAAGGATATGGATTTTCACCGGAGTGTGAGGGACGGGTACCTGTCATTGGCGACGAGGGAACCAGAAAGGATCAGGGTCATTGATGGGAACCGGGAACGCATGGTGATACACAGAGACATTGCCTCTCTCGTATCTGAGAAACTTAAGGGGGGAGGCATAGGGTGAGCTTTAACGCAGTTAAGGGACATGAGCGCCAGATTGATGTCCTGAGACAGTCAATGAAAAGCGGGAGGGTCGCCCATGCCTATCTCTTTGCCGGATTGGAAGGGATAGGGAAGCGGCTCGTTGCCCAGAGTTTTGCTCAGGCCATCAACTGCAGGAAAAAGCCTGATGAGGGATGCGGTCAGTGCCCCTCCTGCTTAAAGATCGCCCAACAGATACATCCCGATTGCCTCTGCCTTGAGCCTGAAGATGGTTCCATCAAGATTGATCAGATCAGGGAGCTGCAGAGCAGGATGGCATATTATCCCTTTGAGGGAAAACGGAAGGTTATTATCGTGAATGATGCCGAGAAGATGACGCCACAGGCTGGTAACTGTCTGCTGAAATCCCTGGAAGAGCCCCCTCCGGATACCGTTTTCGTTCTCATTACCCAGGAACTGAGGGCCCTTTTATCCACGATCGTCTCACGGTGTCAGATCATCCGCTTTCTCCCGCTCCCTCCCCACCTCATCCAGCACACGATTGAGGAACGGTTTGGGCGGAGAGAGGGCATGACCGACGTGCTCATATCCCTCTCGGGGGGGAGTTTAGGAAGGGCATGTATGATGATGGAAGGTGATTTTCTGCTGGAGAGGGCAAAACTGTTCGACAGGGTGACACGGCTTTCAGACGAAAGCATCTCTGCCACCCTCAGCCTGGCTGGAGAGTTAGCTTCGATGAAAGATGAGGCAGAAAAGAAATTGGAACTCCTGAAAACGTGGTATCACGACCTTATGGTCTGCAAAAGGAGAGGGCTACAGGAGAGGGTGGTTAACGCGGACCTCATAGAAAAGATCGAAGAAGAATCATCCCGATTCACGCTTAAGGACCTTCTGGCAAAATGGAGGGTTGTGAGAGACGCTCAGTACCTTTTGAGGAGGAATGTTAATACTCAGGTGGCTATGGAGCAGATGCTTATAGCATTAACTGGGCAGCGGGGATAACGATGGGAAGGATTGTAGAGATAATGTTTGATAGGTTTTGCAGGGTTTCGGAATTTGATGCCGAGGAGCTCGAGCTCAAATCGGGTGACAAGGTCATGGTGGAAACCGACAGGGGGTTACAGCTGGGCACGGTTATCCGTGAGCCCCGGACAGTAGACACCACAGCATTTCAGAAAGAGTACGGCAAAGTAGCGAAAAAGGCCAGTGAAGAAGATGTTGAACAGGATCGGATGAACCGTGAGAAAGAGAAGAATGTCTTTCAGGCCTGCCTGCAGAAAATCCAGGAGTATCAGCTGCCTATGAAACTGGTGAATGTGGAGTGCCTCCAGGATGGAACAAAGATCGTCTTTTACTTTACTGCAGCCGCGCGGGTGGACTTCCGGACACTGGTAAAGGATATGGCATCCCACT
>JAPLJA010000121.1 GCA_026388815.1 Pseudomonadota bacterium | reverse complement strand
GAGCGTAAAAAAGCAGAGGAAGAGAAGGCAAGGCTTGAGGCGCAGCTCCGCGAGTCACATAAGATGGAGGCGGTCGGCCTTCTCGCCGGCGGCATCGCCCACGACTTCAACAACATCCTCACCGCGATCATCGGGTATGCAAGCCTCCTCCAGATGAAGATGAAGGAAGACGACCCGCTGAGGCCGTATCTCGAACAGATTCTCACCTCATCGCAGAGGGCCGCGAGCCTGACGCAAAGCCTCCTGGCATTCGGGAGAAAGCAGATCATCAACCCCAGGCCGGTGAAGGCAAACGACATCATCACCAAGACGGAAAAACTCCTGGTGCGGCTCATCGGTGAAGACATAGATCTGAAAACCACCCTTACCAATGAAGACACAACCGTCATGGCAGACTCGGGCCAGATAGAGCAGGCCCTGATGAACTTCGCCACCAATTCGAGGGACGCCATGCCTCAGGGAGGGCATTTCATGATCGAGACTCAGCGTACATTCATAGATGATGACTATGTGAAGACACACGGTTACGGGAAGCCCGGGGAGTACGTGCTTATCTCTGTTTCAGATTCCGGCACCGGCATGGATGAGAAGACGCGGGAAAAGATATTTGAGCCTTTCTTTACTACCAAAGAGGTCGGAAAGGGAACCGGCCTTGGACTTGCCATGGTGTACGGCATCGTCAAACAGCACAACGGGTATATCAACTGCTACAGCGAGCCGGGGAAAGGCACAACCTTCAAGATATACCTGCTAAAGCACCGGGAAGCAGTCGAGTTACAGGAGACCATGGAATCTGCCGCTGCACCGATCGGAGGGACAGAGACAATACTCGTAGCAGAAGATGATGCAGATGCCCGGAAGACCACGAGGAATATCCTGGAGAACTTCGGATATACCATCCTCGAGGCGGTGGACGGAGAGGACGCAGTCAGGGTCTTCCAGGGAAACAGGGACACCGTGAAACTCCTCCTCCTGGACGTCATCATGCCGAAGAAGAATGGCAAGGAAACCTATGAAGAGATTAGAAAGCTGCGCCCGGGTATGAAAGCGCTCTTCATCAGCGGCTACACGGCAAACATCATCCATAAGAGAGGAATGCTTAATCAAAGTCTGGATTTTATCATGAAGCCCGTCTCGCCCACTCATCTGCTGAAGAAGGTGAGGGAAGTCTTAAACAAGTAATGCGGAGTGCGGAATGCGGATTGTAGAATGAAAATAAATAATAGTTTAAGAGAAAGGACGAAAAGTTTCGCATTGCGGATAATTAATCTTGTTGAGGCACTCCCAAAGGGGCGTATAGCCGAGGTTATCGGCAGGCAATTGCTGCGGTCGGGCACGTCAGTTGGAGCTAATTATCGTGCTGCATGCAGAGCAAAATCACCTGCAGATTTTATCGCAAAGATGGGTATCGTCGAGGAAGAAACTGACGAGACAGTATATTGGTTAGAGCTCCTGGTTAAATCAGGTTTGATTCAAGAGCGTGATATAAGAGATCTTATAGATGAAGCAAACCAGCTTCTTGCCATAACCGTTTCCTCAATCAAAACAGCTAAGAGAAACAAACGGTGAAGAACTACTTTTTTATTGGAATTTTTTTTAACTCCTTATTCCGCATTCCGCATTCCGCATTCCACATTTTTCTTCTCACAAAGTCATCATGATTTCCTGCTATGTTACCTTTAAACCTCTTGGTCAGAAGATTAAGTGCACACAGGGAACGCCCTTAAGTGAGGTGGCCCGTGACGCTGGTGTGCGCCTCAGATCGGTGTGCGGGGGCAAAGGCCTGTGCGGGAAATGCCGGGTAAAGGTTATGGCTGGTGAGGTCCCACCCCTTACGGGAGCAGAACGGGAACGGCTGAGTATGGAGGAAGTTGCTGATGGCTGCCGCTTAGCCTGCCAGATCCGTGTACTGAGCGACATTACCGTTCATGTTCCTCCTGAGTCTATCACTATTCCCCAGAAGCTGCAGGTGGCGGGTACAGAAGTGGAAGTTGTCTTGGAACCGGCGGTAAAAGACTACCTGGTAGCACTGAAACCTGCCACGGCCGGCGACTCGCAATCAGACTGGGAGCGGCTCGCTCACGAGGTGCAAAACACGCTCAGGCAGCCCCTGACAACAGCAGACCTCATGGCACTGCGCAAACTCCCGTCCCTGCTGCGGGAAAACAACTGGACGGTGAGGGTGAGCATTCGTAACGGAGAGGTCGTTGATGTACGGCCACTCAATAAAAGCCCTTTCGGCCTGGCTGTTGACCTCGGGACTACAAAAATAGCTGCCTACCTGATTGACCTTGAGAATGGCAATACCCTTGCTGCCGATGGAATCGAAAATCCCCAGATTGCCTGCGGAGAGGATGTGATAACCCGCATCTCGTACGCCATGGAACACAGCGGGATAACATTACAGCAGGCTGTCATCGAGGGGCTGAATCAACTGATTGCTAAACTCTGTCCTGAACCCGAACGGATCGTAGAAATAACCCTCGTCGGCAATACGGCTATGAATCACCTGTTCCTGGGACTGCCGGTGAAACAGTTGGGAGTTGCACCTTATCTCCCTGCCGTGCAAGGTTCACTTGATGTTAAAGCTCGGGATATTGGGCTGAATACTGCGCCTGGTGCATATGTGCACCTCCTGCCTGGATATCGGCACCAATACAGAAGTTGTCCTTGCCCACCAGGGGAAGTTGATGAGCACTTCCTGCGCTTCAGGCCCTGCTTTCGAGGGAGGGCATATCTCCTGCGGGATGCGCGCTGTGAGAGGGGCAATCGAGAAGGTGGAAATACAGGAATCTCAGGTTATAGTTCAGACTCTTCAGGATGCCCCTCCCATCGGTCTGTGCGGATCAGGGGTGCTTGACGCTGTTGCCGGACTCTGCCGCACCTGGGCTGTCAACAAGCTCGGCAGGCTGGGCAATGGCCCCGGGGTGCGTGAACATGGCAGTGCACGGGAGTTTATCTTAGTATCCGCCGATAAAAGCGGGACCGGCAAAGAAATCACGCTCACCCAGAAGGATATCAGCGAGGTCCAGCTTGCCAAAGCAGCTATCCGCACCGGTATTGAGGCACTCTTACATGAAATGAACATCACCTGGGAGGAGATAGAGGAGGTAGTCATCGCAGGCGGGTTCGGCGCTGCCATCAATCCATCAAGCGCCATTGCCATTGGCATGTTCCCTCCCCTGCCCCTTGAGCGGTTCAGAGAAGCCGGCAATGCTGCCGGCACCGGAGCACGGCTTGCCCTTATCTCTCGCCCACAGAGAGAAAAGGCTGAGGAAATTGCACGAAGGATCTCATACCTTGAACTCATGACCAAACCCGATTT
>JAPLJA010000255.1 GCA_026388815.1 Pseudomonadota bacterium | reverse complement strand
ATGCAAGCTCCTGGAAAGTGACGCGAGGGGTTTGTTTACCCAGTAGGTGAAGAACAGGATGAGAAGGACCAGAGTCACAGATGAAAAAATTATGGTGAAAATAAACTGCTCGTTGGATAAGCGATAGATCTCTCTCAAGACAGGATAGTTACTTCGGGCATGCACCTGCATCAACGGCTTTCCATCCCAGTCAGTCAGTGTTCTTGAAATGATGATTATCCCTTTTTCTTGATTGGTTTCAGCAGTTCCACTCTGGACGGCTGGCAGAATTTTTATCGTGCTTTCCGTAAGGCTTGAAAGTTCAGCGGTATACTTTTCATCCCACAGGCGGCCGGCAAAAAAGTATCCCTGGGGCGGTGTTATTCTTTTGCTGTCAGCGGTTGGCTGAATCGGGGCGCTCCGTATTTCCATAAGCCCTCTGGAGGTTGGTATAAAAAAGTTGTGGAAATAACCGTGGGTAAAGAGTTTTTGAACCGCCTCCTTTGCCAGAGGGATTTCTTTTAAGCTGGCGTCTTCCAAGGTGTTGGTGGAGTATACGAGAGAGCAGTCAGTTTTATAGACCCAGGCAGCATTAATAGTATAATTTGGGAAAGAGATATCTATATTGTCATGCGCCCATTTTTTATCACCGGTTCTGACAAAACGAACCATGTCATCCCAGAATGTGTAATCATTAACAAATGTCTCCAGAGATGAACCCTTGAGTTTTATGATCTTGTCAAAGAGGACATTTTCTTCCTGTACCTTGTCCTGGAAGAGGAGGCGTGCTCTTTTTCCTTCGGAATATCTCAAGAAAGAGAGCGTAGTATAGCATATGACTATGAGCAACAAAAAGAGGAGGATGATCCTTCCCCGTACCCTTAATACCATGTTGAACCCTCGTTTCTCATGATTAGAATAGCAAATAGAACTGTTTCATTATACACCGAAACGGCCGTCAGGCAAGCAGGGAAAAATAGAGAGATTCCTGCTGCTTGACCATCGTATGAGAGTCAAACTCTTTCACCTGTGCCCTTCCTCTCTCTCCCATCTCCTTCGCCCTGTCCGGGTTCTTGAGGAGATAGAGCACCTTTTGAGCCATCCCTTCACAATCACGGGGAGGAAGGAGGAATCCGTTTACATTATCGCTTATCACATCCGTTGCGCCGTCAACACGGGTGGCTACAACGGGGAGGCCGAGACACATGGCCTGGGGGAATACCCTGGGCAGGCCTTCCCAGAGCGAGGTGAGCACTAAACAGTCTGAGGCGTTGAGGATTTCCGGTATGTCCTTTCTCCAGCCCGTCAGGATCAGATCTTTTTCCAGTCCGGATTCCCTTCTTGCCTGTTCAATATCACCCCGAAGTACGCCATCACCCACCATGAGAAACCTAACATGAGGCATTTCTTTTTTGACCAGCCCGGCCACACGCACAAAGTCAAGCGGCGCCTTCTGGGGCTTGAAGCAGGCAATCATGGTGGCGAGAGGTGCATCCAGAGGAATGCCCAGGTCTCTCCTCGTTTCTTCCCGGCTCTTTTGCGGAGAGGTAAACCTCTCAAGGTCAATCCCGCTCCTGATCAGGGCCGACTGTTCTTTTCTGAAGAGGCCGAGGGCTACCCCCTTTTCCCGGTTTACCTCAGAAACGCAGATAAATTTGTGGGTGATCCGTGAGGTGAGCCATTCAAGGAGGATATAGAACCATTTCACCAGCCAGGGCTGGTAGTCATTGAATCCGAATCCGTGATAGGTGTGGATGATCGCCTCTGCCCCGGCAGTTTTCGCTGCCCACCTGCCGATGATCCCTGCCTTTGAGCTGTGGGTATGGATAATCAGCCGGGCGTTTTTGTCGCCGGAAGACCGGATCTCCTTGAGTGTCCGGACGGTTTCTGTAAATGCTCGTGTATCGTGAAGGGGGCTCACCTCCCTGACCAGGTCAGGAAGGAGATAGGTTTTTACCCCTCCAAGCTTAAGCGCCTCCTCAGCCAGAATCCCCTCATTACCGCTTATGAGAAATGGTTCAAACCTGCTCCGGTCGAGATGAGCGACGGTAAAGAGGGTATTCTCCTGCGCCCCTCCCAGTTCGAGCTTGGTGATGATGTGAACTACCTTGGCTTTGCTCAGCTGTTTAATTCCTCTGCAATCCCCTGAGATTGCTTCTCCGCCTTCGGCGGATCGCAATGACAAGTCACTTATCTAAGTCTTTCACTTAGTTCCTCTGCAACTGCCTTACCCCGAAGTATTGCATCTTCCATTGTGGAATATTCCCATGCCCCATATCTCCCAATGGAGTAGATCCCATTCCCCTTGAGGAATTCAAGGATAGCAGAAAGATTTTCTTTTCTGAACTCGTCATATACTACATAGGCATAAGGGATGGGAATAACTAAGGCAGTTACCAATTCATCTGAAGACTTCAGGATACCGCATTGTATCAGCCCTTTAATTGTTTCTTTCACGATTGGTAGAGATCCGCCTTCGGTGGAACATGTCTCTACATTCCGCATTCCGCATTCCGCATTCCGCATTTCCAAAGGGTGATGGGTGATTTCAACATAGAGCGAGCTGGTGCCGGGCGGAGCGAGTGCATAGGAGATGTTAGAGAAAAAGCCGACGCGGTAAAAAGGGAATTCCTTTTCAGGAAAGTAGATCCAGTGGCAGTCTGATACCTTATCCCGTGATATGCCGAGATTCAGGTTTATCACTGATATGTACCGCAGCTGCTCCCTTGCCTCTCTGAGGTCCCGGGGCAGGTCTTCGATCAAGTCGAGCAGGTGAGGGAGAGGGCAGGTAGAGATGAGGGTAGTGTACGTAACCTCTTCCCCGTTCTCAAAGAGGAGCCGCTTATCTTTCATGGAAATGCCATTCACGGGTTTTCTGAATGTTACATTCCTCACCTGGGGGAGGAACGCCTTCGTGAAGAGTTCGATCCCGCCTCGCTTCGGGTAGAGGAATGAAGGGTTATAGCCCATCTGTTCGTATCTGAAGCCTTCATCCCCTTTCAGCACCTCCTCCGTGGTTGGCTGGGGGATGGACCAGGAGGTCCATTCTGGGGTGAGTTCACGTAAGTTCATCTTCCAGAACTTCTCGTTGTAGGGTATGAAGAAGTACTTTGCCATCCCTTCACCGAAGGTCTGGTTGATCCAGTCCAGGAAGTTTTCCGGCGGGGACTTCTCTTGATTCTGCGCATCGATAAACCCCATGACACATTCTTTTCTCATGTCCTGAGGGAGTGAGTAGGTGTGGGCTTGGAACGGATAGGGGATATACCTGCCCTGGAGGTAGATAAACGCCCTCCGCTGGATGCGGTTGAATCCTTCCGGGAGGATTTCTTCTGCAAGCTTTTCGGCATAGGGATGCCGGGTGTGGAGGAAGTGGCCCGTGTAGTCAAAGGTGAAGCCATCTCTTTTGACTGACCGGCAGAGGCCGCCTGCCTCTTCTTCTTTTTCGAAGACGGCATATTCCGTGTCTTTCAGATGGTAAGCGGTACTTAAACCGGAAAGGCCGGCACCGATAATGGCAATCATTTTCCACCTACAGAGTCATATCTATCTTCTTGAGATAGTAACCCACGATCAGGGCACAGCAGATAAGGAAGAGAACGATCAGAACAGATTGAGCAGGTGTTGCCTCAATGATCAGGAGCGAAGCGATACCCAGGACGGTCGAAGCGAAGTAGCTCACCATGACCGTCTGGCGGGTAGAGAACCTCCACTTCCGCAGGCGGAGGGCAAAGTGATCCGGACTGCCCACGATGACCGGAATCCCCCTCAGCCATCTGACATACATCACAAAGAGGGTATCGAAGATGGGTATGCCGAGGATGATCACCGGTGCGATAAAACCGAAAGAGTTCTTCTCGGTGTAGCTTCCGATCATGGAGAGGGCACCGAGGATCAGGCCGATAAACAGGCTGCCGGTATCGCCCAGGTAAATTGTTGCCGGAGCAAAGTTGTAACGGAGGAAACCGGCAAGGCTCCCTGCCAGCGCGATCGTCAGGGTGGCAATCATCACATGGCCATTCAGGGACGCAACGATAAAGAAGACAAGGGAGCAGAAGAAGGCAACTCCTGCGGAAAGCCCGTCCATGACGTCGATGATGTTAAAGGCATTGGTGACGGCTATAAGCCAGAGGAAGGAGAGCACGATACAGACCGGGTAGGGGATAAAAATGAGCTTGATATGAATCCCGGCTTTGATTAGGACGAACACCGCAATGAACTGTCCCAGGAACTTTATTCCCGGAGACAGTGCTTTGAAATCATCGATCAGCCCGAGGATAACAATGATCGTACCGGCAAGCAGAATCCCCAGGACTTCCTGGCTGAAACGGAAGGTAAAGGCAAGGGTTAAGAGAAAGGAGAGGTAGATGGACATTCCGCCCAGATAGGCGACCGGTTCTCTCTGCCTCTTCAGTTTTCCGTCAGGCTGGTCGACGATGCCATGCGTGAGCGCCGCCTTTTGAAAGATAGGGGTGACATACCAGGAAAGCGAGAAAGCAAGGAGGAACGTGAAAAAATAGATCAGCACAGCAGCACCTTCCTGTTCAGGACCTCCTGATAGAGCATCTCAGTCTCAAAGATGCTCTTTTCGAGAGGGAAACACTGCTCAACCCGTTTCCTCCCTCGTGCTCCCATCTTGTGGGCCGCTTCCTGCTGAGAAAGGACCCTCACCATGGCTTCTGTTAGAGCCTTTGAGTCCCGGGGAGGAACGAGGATGCCTGTATATTCATCCAGAACGACCTCGGGGATACCTCCTACCGCGGTGGCAATGACCGGCTTGCCTGCATTCATCGCCTCGAGCAGGCAATTGGGCATACCTTCCCAGAGCGAGGGAAGGACAACCAGTTCAGCTATCGCTAAGAGTTCAGGGATGTCCCTTCTCAATCCGGCAAAAACGACGGTCTCCGTGAGGGAAAGCCTCCTGACCTGCGCCTTCAGTCTCTGCTCTTCTTCTCCTTCCCCCACGATGATAAGTTTTATCCCGGGTATCCTCTTCCGTGCCTCGTCTATCGCATCAATCAGGAAAGAGTGTCCCTTCTCCTTCCGCAGTCTCCCGATAACCATGAGAACCCGGTCAGAAGGAGATATGTTCAGCGTCCTCCTCAGTGCTTCCGGGTCTGAAGCCCCACGGGTATCCTGTAACCTCACACCGTTGTAAATGGTCACGATCTTATCAGGCGGTATCTTTGAATGGCTGACTGCGTGTTCCTTGATATTTTCTGAAACAGCAATGTATCTATCTACCATGAAGGAAGTGATCCTTTCCAGAAAAAGTTGATATCTTTTTTCCTCCTCCATGGTGCGCAGGGACGAGACGACAATAGGGACCCCGGCAGCGCATGCAGCGATCCTCCCGATGAGGTTAGCGCGGAAGAGAAAGGTATGGAGGATATCAGCCTTTCTCCTTTTCAATTCCCTTTCTATCCTGAAGACCGTAAAAAGGGAAGAGAAGAAACCAGAAAGATTTGATCCTTCATTCAGACCCAGGGAGATCACCTCAATTCCCTCTGCTTCCAGTTGTTGAGCGATGAGTCCTTTATCCTTCAGGGACGCAACGGTAATCTCATACCTTGTCCTGTCCAGCGAGGTGGAGAGGTCAAAGAGTGCCTTTTCTGCACCTCCCACGGAAGTGCCGGTTATGAGATAGAA
>JAPLJA010000120.1 GCA_026388815.1 Pseudomonadota bacterium | reverse complement strand
AATGGGGGTTCTGGGTGATGAGATCAATGCCCAGGCAAGGGCACTCCTCTCCGATATGCTCAAGGACAAAAAGGATATCAAAAAGGCAATAAAGAAGCAGGTTACCCAAAAGCTGTCCAAGGAAGATTCAAACAGGTTAATTGAGACCCTTAAATTTGCTGAAGGGCTGGCGAGGAACCTGGCGAAGAACCAGGAGATTGACCGGATGATCAAGGCGCTCAATGTGGAGTTCATCCCTCCCGGCATGGGGGGTGATCCCATCCGCAGCCCGAGCGTCATCCCTTCCGGGAGGAATACCTACCAGTTCGATCCTGACCTGATCCCCACCCCCTTAGCCTGTGAGAGAGGAGCTGTCATTGCCAGCCAGGTGATTGAGAACTATCAGAAGGAGAATGAGGAGAAGTTTCCAGAGACCGTTGCCGTGATCCTGTGGGGGTTTGAAACCATGAAGACGCAGGGTGAAACGGTGGGAGAGATCTTTCAACTCATCGGTGTACGCCCCAAGCGGACAGGTCTCGGAAATTTCGCCGGGGTAGAACCGATTCCCCTGGAGGAGCTGAAGAGACCACGTCTGGATTGCGCGGTGGAGATCTGCGGCATCTTCCGGGATACCTTTCCTGTACTGCTCCGGTTCATCGACCGGGCGTTCCGGATGGTCGCCACCCTCGACGAGCCAGAAGACATGAATTATGTCCGCAAACATTCCCTTACTATCCAGAAGGTCCTGGAAAAAGAGGGTATGCCCAAAGACCAGGCAGAAAGCCTTTCACGGGCCAGGATCTTCGGGCCCGGTGCCTCAGAATACGGCACAAACGTTACTGACCTCATTGAGACCTCGGAGTGGGAGAAAGAAGATCAGATCGGCGACCTCCATATCAACAAGATGGCTCATGTGTACGGTGATATCTACCATGCCTATGCGAGTGAAACCACCTTCAGGGAGGTCCTGGATACCGTGGATGTTGTTTCCCAGGTGCGGAACAGCGAGGAGTATGGCATTGCAGACCTCGATCACTACTATGAGTTCTTAGGAGGTCTCTCCAAATCTGTTGAGGTAGTGCAGAAATCACGGCCAGCAGATAAAGGGAAGAAGAGAGGAAAACCTCTCATCCTGGTAGCGGATTCAACCAGGGACAAGATCAAGACCATGGACATCAAGAAGACCATAGACTATGAAGTGCGCACCAAGATCCTCAATCCTGAGTGGATGAAGGGTCAGATGGAGAGCGGATACCGGGGAGTAAAGAACCTGGGCAAGAGGGTGGAACACCTGCTGGGGTGGCAGGCCACTGCCGGTTCGGTTGACAACTGGGTGTGGAGCGAAGTTGCAGAAAAGTACATGTTTGATGATGCCGTGCGCAAACAGATGATGAAGGAGAACATCTGGGCGGTGGAGGGCCAGCTCAAACGGCTCATGGAGGCCTATCAGAGAGGCATGTGGGATGCAACCGATGAAGAGATCGAGCGGTTGAAGCAGATCTATCTGGAGATAGAATCAGAGATAGAGGAACAGGAGGAATAAATGGTTAACGCTACTGTCAGAAGCACCCTGAGCGAGAGATATGAAGGGAGGATCAATTATCCCTTCACCGCCATTGTGGGGCAGGAGAAGATGAAGCTTGCCCTGCTGCTGAACGCCATCAATCCCCAGATTGGAGGGGTGCTCATCCGCGGTGAACGGGGGAGCGGGAAGACCATAGCGGTGAGAGCACTCTCAGACATCCTCCCGGAGATCGAAGTGGCAGCAGGGTGCCGCTTCAGCTGCGATCCCTCTGATATCAGCAAGATGTGTGTCCTCTGCCGGGAGAAATATGAAAAGGCAGGGAAACTCCCGGTACAGAAAAGGAAGATGAGGGTGGTGGAGCTTCCCATAGGAACAACAGAAGACCGGGTGGTCGGTACCCTCAACATTGAACGGGCAATTAAAGAGGGAGTAAAGGCACTGGAAATCGGGATGCTCGCTGAGGCGAACCGGGGAATCCTCTACCTCGATAACATCAATCTCCTCGACGACCATATCATGGATGTCCTCCTCGACTCTGCGGCAATGGGGGTGAACGTGGTAGAGCGGGAAGGGGTCTCCGTTTCCCACCCAGCCAGTTTTATCCTCATCGGCACCATGAACCCTGAAGAGGGTGAGCTCAGGCCTCAGCTTCACGACCGGCTCGCTTTCCATGTGGAGGTGAAAGGGCTGCGGAACCTCCACACCAGGTTAAAGATCGTGAAGCAGGCAGCGCGGGTTACTGCCAGGATGTGCATTGAGCTGGATGTGGACGGACATCGTCCTGATATCATCATTACCCGCGCTGCCCTGGCCAAGGCAGCCTATGAAGGCAGGCTCGAAGTGAATGAGGAAGACCTCCGTTTTGCCAGCGAACTCACCCTCGGTTTCCGCATGAGGAGAACTCCCTTTGAGGAGGCTGCGCTCAGTGCTGATAAGTTCCAGCAGGTATTAGACCACGCCAAGAAGACGGAGGAAGAGGAGAAACACAAGAAAAAGAGTCACAAGGGTACACACGCTGGAGCGAGGAGGAAAAAGGTTGCTCAAAGGAAGGACACAGAAAAACCTGCCTCTAAAAAAGGAAGCTCAGTCTCATATGAATAACGAATTGTACTTTCAAAATAGGGTTTTGAGTGCGAATTAAGATTTTTTCGGTAACAATGCTTATCGAGCGTAACGGCCGCAAATTCGGCTGTTTGATCCGCCTCAAGCGGAGAGTTTCGAATTTGCAGCGGAGCGAGATTTAGCATTGTCGAAAAAATGTTGTTGAGCAACGAAGAACCCTATTTTCAAAATACAGAGATTCACGTATAGCAAGTGTGCCTGCTGGGAAAGGAGTTACGTTAATGGCAAAAGAATCCAGATTGAAACGGGTAGTATATCCCTTCACCGCCCTTGTGGGCCAGGAGAAGATGAAGCTGGCACTCCTCCTCAATGCTATTAATCCGCAGGTTGGCGGTGTCCTGATCAGGGGAGAAAAAGGTACCGGGAAGTCGACTGCAGTTCGGGCCCTGGCTGAACTCCTGCCTGAGATCGAGGTGGTAAAAGGGTGCCCGTTTAACTGCGACCCTCACAATATTTCCCTCATGTGCCCCTCCTGTAAAGAAAGGGTGCTCTCCGGCACCGGCGAGAAAAATCGCGTAAAATCTGGAGGCAATGGTATCCAGATCGAAAAGAGGCGGACCAGGGTGGTTGATCTCCCCCTCGGCTCCACAGAGGACCGGTTACTGGGGAGCCTGGATATTGAAGCTGCCATCAAGGAGGGCAGGAAAGCCCTCGAGCCTGGCATCCTTGCAGATGCCAACCGGGGCATCCTCTATGTGGATGAACTCAATCTCCTCGATGACCACATCGTGGATGTCATTCTGGACAGTTCTACTTCAGGGGTGAATGTGGTGGAAAGGGAAGGGATTTCCTTCTCGCATCCTTCACGTTTCATCCTCGTAGGAACCATGAATCCCGAGGAGGGCGAGGTGAGAGCCCAGTTGCTGGATCGTATTGCCCTGCATGTCCCCATAGAGGCAATCAATGAGGTGGATAAACGGGTAAAGATTATCCAGCTCAGGAACCGCTTTGAGAAAGATCCCGAGCACTTCCTGAAGGAGTTGGAACCTGAAAATCAGAAGCTGAGGACAAGGATAAAGAAGGCGCAGAAACTGTTACCGGAGATAGTCCTGACCGATCGCATCTTTATGCTTCTGTGCAGGATGTGCATTGAACTCGATGTGGAAGGTCACCGCCCTGATGTGATGCTGGCAAAGACGGCGATGACACTCGCTGCTTATCACGGAAGGAAAGAAGTTACCCAGGACGATATCAAGGAGGCTGCCGAGTTCATCCTTCCCTTCCGGATCAGGAAGAATCCCTTTGGCGAGGAAGAGCAGCGGGATAACATGTTTGATGAGATCATCGAACAGATCGCTGAAGAACTGGATAAGGAACCACCT
>JAPLJA010000277.1 GCA_026388815.1 Pseudomonadota bacterium | reverse complement strand
AATCATCACCGCCGTGCCAAAATCGGGCTGGAGGAGAATGAGGCAAAAGAGAAGGCCGGCCAGCGCGATATGGGGCAGAAATCCGATGGAGAAGCTTTTGATATGCTTTTCTTTCTTCTCCAGCGAATAGGCGAGAAATATGATGATGGCGAGCTTTGCCAGCTCAGCAGGCTGGAAGGAAAATCCGTAGATCCTGAACCACCTCCGGGCATGTCCTACCTTAACTCCGATCCCCGGAATTAACACCAGGATTAGGAGCACGAGGCTCACCCCTAAAATGGGGTAAACCTTATCCCGTAATAAACGGTAATCAAGCCTCATAAATCTCAGAAGTAAAATAATGCCGGCGAAGGCAAAGAATGCCTGTTTCTTGAGGAAATAATAACCATCATCGTACCGCTTCACGGCAATCAGGGAACTGCTGCTGAAAACCATGACGATTCCTATCCCCATGAGAATCAGGACAGTAAAGAAAAAAAGGTTGTTTACAAAACGGCTATCTTCCATCCTCTTCTACCCTGGTAAACGGTTCACCAGCTTTTTAAATATTTCTCCCCTCTCTTCAAAATTCCTGAACATATCAAAGCTCGAGCAGGCTGGAGAGAAGAGGACCGTATCACCCGGTGAAGCAATTCTAAAAGCTGTGGTGACCGCCTCTTCGAGATCCTTCACCACATGGGTTGGTGCCATGTCCCCCAGGGCTTTCTTTATCTTCTCTTTTGCCTGTCCGAGGAGGACAAGCGCCTTGACCCTTCCCCGGGCCGGTTCCCTCAAGATCCGGTAGTCACCGCCTTTATCCTTTCCGCCTGCGATCAGAATGAGGTTGGACGGAAAGCTCTCGAGAGACCGTACCACTGCGCCTACATTGGTTCCCTTGGAATCGTTATAGAACCTGACCCCATTTACCACCCTCACCAGCTCCATCCGGTGCTCAAGCGCCTTAAACCGGCTCAGGCCAAGGCGTATCATGTCTGTGGATACGCCGCAGATTCTGGAGGCAAGGATAGAGGCCATGATATTCTCGTAATTGTGGACGCCGGTGAGCGAGAGGTCTTTGACCGGGAATAATTCTCTCATTTCTCCGCTCAGATAACAGAGGCAATCATCGTCCGCACAGCAGCCGGCCCTCAACTGCCTGCGGGTACTGAAAAAGCTTACCTGAGCCTTTGTCCTGGCTGCAAGCTTTGTGCATTCAAGGTCATCAGCATTCACGATTGCATGATCACCCGCTCCCTGATTCTGGAAAATCCGCCCCTTGGCTTCGATGTATGCTTCGTAGGAAGAGTAGCGGTCCAGATGATCCGGGGTAATGTTGAGGAGGATACTGATGAAAGGACGGAACTGCGAGATAGCCTCAAGCTGGAAGCTGCTGATCTCGGCGATAACATATTCAACCTGTCCGGGAGAAAAAAACATCTCTATCATGGGGTCCCCGAGATTCCCCCCCACAAACACCTTTTTGCCCGCAGTCTTGAAGATCTCCCCCAGGAGCGAAGTGGTCGTACTCTTCCCGTTGGTGCCGGTGACCGCAATGATGGGGCAGTTACAGAAACGATAGGCGAGCTCGATCTCGCTCACGATTTCCTTCCCCTTTCGCTGAGCGCGCTCAAGAGGCTGGATATTCAGGGGAACGCCCGGGCTGACCACGATCAGGTCAGCGCTCAAAAAGCTATCTTCCCGGTGGCTTCCTGTCTCAACCCTGACCGCGAATCCTTCAATCCCGCGCAACTCTTCCTGTATCTGAGCTTCAGGCCTCACCTCGGAAACAATCACCTCTGCTCCCCGTTCTGCAAGAAAACGGGTACAGGCCAGCCCTGTCCTTCCCAGTCCGACTACGAGAATTTTCTTTCCTTTCAGATCCATCATTTTCTTTTCGTCCGGGCGAACCACCGGTTCGCCCCTACCTTAACTTCAACGTACTGATCGCCAGCAGAGCAAAAAGTATGGCGATGATCCAGAATCTCACAATGATCTTGGGTTCAGCCCACCCTTTCAGCTCAAAGTGGTGGTGGATGGGTGCCATCTGAAAAATTCTCTTTTTCCTCAGCTTGTAAGAACCAACCTGAAAAATAACTGACAGTGCCTCGATGACAAAAACCCCGCCCACAATAGTGAGCAGGAGCTCATTCTTGGTGATTGCTGCCACGGCGCCCAGTGACCCGCCCAGGGCAAGGGAGCCCACATCCCCCATAAAGATCTGTGCAGGATAAGCATTAAACCAGAGAAACCCCATACCGGCTCCCGCCATTGCCCCGCAGAATATGGAGAGTTCTCCGCTGCCCGCCACGTATGATATCTGGAGGTAATTGGCAATCTTCACATGTCCTGCAAAATAGGAGAAGAGGAGGTAAGTGCTGGATACAATCAGGACCAGTCCGATAGCCAGTCCGTCCAGACCGTCAGTCAGGTTTACCGCATTTGATGCTCCTACAATAACGAGGGCGGTAAGCAGGATGTAGAAGTAACCGAGATCAGGGGTTATCTTTTTGAAAAACGGTACGTAGAGATGGGTGTTGAAGGTGGGGTGGTAATAGAGGACAAGCCCTACTGCAAGCCCGATTAAGGTCTGCCCCACCAGCTTGGAACGGGCAGAAAGCCCCCGGGAGTTCTTCCTGGTAATCTTCTCCCAGTCATCCCTGCCTCCCAGCAGCCCGAGGAGAAAGGTGGTGATGACAACGATCCAGATAAAGACATTCCTCAAGTCAGCCCAGAGGAGCGTGGAGATCAGGAGGGAAGAGAGGATGAGCACTCCCCCCATGGTCGGGGTACCGCTCTTTTTCAGGTGGGCAGCAGGACCGTCATCCCGGACCTGCTGCTCGATCTGGTGGGAGGTAACCTTTCGTATGAACCAGGGGCCAAGGAGGAGGGTTATGAGCAATGCGGTTATGGTGGCATAAATTGTCCGGAAGGTAATATATCTGAAGACATTGAAAATGGGGGAAATCGTATGGAGAGGATAGAGCAGATTATAGAGCACGGCGCTTTCCCTTCTGTTCCGCGAGAGGGTTCAGGACCTTTTCCATCTGCATCCCCCGCGAACCTTTGATCAGGACCCAGTCCCCTCTCCTCATGATCTGCTGTACCTGAAGAACTGCATCTTCGTGGTTCTTCCCGATAAAGATCTTCCCTTTCTCTGCGCCGGCAGATTCAGCGCCTTCAGCAATGAAAGGTGCAAACTGTCCCAGCAATACGAGGTATTCAGTCCCCAAGGCTCCAGCGCATTTTCCAATTTCTCTGTGCCAGAAGGGGGAGGTATCCCCCAGCTCCTTCATATCTCCCAGGACTGCTATGCCTCTTCCTTTACCTTTCACTTCGCGGAGGGTCCTCAAGGCGACCTCCATGGAACGGGGGTTCGCATTGTAGGTCTCGTCAATGACCCGTATCCCTTTTTTGATGGTGAGGATTCTGCTCCTCCCCGGCATGGGACGAAAACCCTTCAACCCTTTCGCAATCTTCCTGAGCGCCACCCCCAGTGAAACGCCAATGGCCGATGCGGCAAGGGCGTTGTGGACATGGTAGAGCCCGTAAGCGGATATGGTCACCCGCACTTCTTCACTCTTCGAGACGAGCCGGAAGCAAACCCGGTTGCCTTTCAGGAAGGATACATCTCTTGCCCGTACATCCGATTCTTTATGGAGGCCAAACGAAATCTTCTGTGCCCGGCAGCGTGAACCGAGCTCTCTCACCAGAGGGTCATCATAATTGACGACGGCATAATCGCCTCCGGTCAGGGCCTCAAAGAGCTCTCCCTTTGCCTTCTGAACCTGAGATAGTGAACCCAGACCCTCGAGGTGAACCGGTCCGATGTTGGTGATGACACCGATATCAGGCCGGGAGATCTCGGCCAGCCGTCTGATCTCACCCGGGTGATTCATACCCATCTCAAGCACCGCAACCTCATCTTTCCGGGAGAGACGGAGGAGGGTTAAGGGAAGACCGATTAAATTATTCAAATTGCCTTCATTCTTCAGCACCCGGTACTGTTCCTGAAGAACCAGAGCGCTCATCTCTTTGGTGGAGGTCTTTCCATTACTGCCGGTAACAGCAACCACCTTCACCGGGGATCTCTTTCTCATATAATGGGCAGCATCTCCCAGGGCCGTAAGACAATCGGATACCTCGATGACAAACAGGTTACGGTCCTGACGGGAAATCCTGGAGATGGGGAATCCTTTCTTCACCATGATTCCTGCCGCCCCTCCCGCAATGACCTGAGGGACAAAGTCATAACCATCAAAGCGGTCCCCCTTGAGCGGGATAAAGAGCTCTTCTCTCCTGATTGTACGCGAATCGGTAGATATGCCTCTGCATGCCATTTTCTGGTCGCCTCTGAGCAACCTCCCTCCCGTCGCTTCCATCAGCGTTCCTACCTGCCACCTCATACCAGGGCCTTCAGGGCTTTTACTACCTCTTCCCTGTCATCAAAGTGCGTTCTTCTTTCCCCGATGATCTGGTAATTCTCGTGTCCCTTGCCTGCAATCAAAAGCACATCACCCTTTTTCGAGAGTTGTATGCCGGTTACTATTGCCTCTCTCCGGTCTGGCACCACGAGGTAACCTCTTTCACCGCTTCCCCTGGACCGCTGCATTCCCAGGCCCTTTATCCCCTCCTCAATCTCTCCGATAATCACCAGGGGATCTTCGCTGCGTGGATTGTCAGAAGTGATGATGGTAAAGTCACTGTATTCCCCTGAGATCTCTCCCATGCGGGGTCTCTTCGTCTTATCCCGGTCTCCCCCGCACCCGAATATGGTGATGATCCGCCCTTTGCTCAACCCGCGGAGCGCAAGCAAAACTTGCTCAAGGGCATCGCTGGTGTGGGCATAATCCACGAGGATCGTAATGCCCCGATCATTGTTAACCTGCTCAAGCCTTCCCGGCACGTTTCGCACCTTTGCTATACCGCTCTCGACCAGATTGAGCGCAATCCCCTGGGCAATCCCCACGCCCACTGCAGCGAGGATATTATAAAGATTAAATTCACCCACAAGAGGGGAGGCAACGGTAAGAACACCTGCCGGCGTACACACCTTCGCCCCGATCCCGTTCAGGCTGAATACTTCCTCCTCTGCCCGGATCTCCGCCTGCTTCTTGAGGCTATATCGAAAACGATTCATTGCAAGGTTCCGGCTGATGACCTCACCCCACTCATCATCACAGTTTATGACCGCAAAACCTTCCGGGCGGATAAGGGAGGTAAACAGCTTCTCCTTGCTCTTAAAATATCCGCTCATGTCACCGTGATAATCCAGGTGCTCAGGGGTGAGGTTGGTAAACACTGCACCCTCAAACCTGCACCCTTCTACCCTGCCCTGATCAAGGGCATGAGAAGAAACCTCCATCACTGCATGGGTTGCCCCGCTTTCCTTCATCTGACTCAGAATCCTCTGGAGGTCAAGGGACTCAGGTGTGGTGTGCATGGCAACCGTTTCCTTTTCTCCCAAGCGATAATTTATTGTCCCCACTACCCCGGGATTGAACCCCCCTTCCTTCAGGATTGACTCAATGAGAAAGGTAGTGGTTGTCTTTCCATTGGTACCGGTAACCCCTATCAGTTTCAGGGCGCCTGATGGGTAGCCAAAAAACCTTGCCGAGAGTTGAGCAAGGGCGCGGCGCGAATTGGATACTGCTATCGTCGGAATCCTGCCAGGAGTACACCTTCCCATATCCTCCACAACAACCGCTCCTGCTCCCCGTTTCATTGCCTCCGGTATGAAGTCATGGCCGTCTGCCTTCAGACCCCTGATTGCTACAAAAAGGGTACCTTTAACGACCTTCTGAGAGTGATAAGCAATGTCTGTTATCTCAATTGAGTTATCCCCTTGTATCTCCTTTACCCCAAGGCCGCTGATGAGTTCGCGTAAAGTCATGTGCTATAAATACCTCTGGATTCGGAACTTGGGCGAGGTAACCTCGCCCCTACCAGGGCAACCACGCAGGGTTGCCCCTACATAAGACCGTAGGCCGTCAGGCCGGAGGCCGCTCCTGAATAAAACGTTCGGTCGTTCCTACGATAGAATTTACCGGCGCCTTCCACTCTTCATTCCGCAATCCGCATTCCACAATCCGCATTTCTCATGTTGCTGGTTGAAATTCTACCATACAGTTCCTTTCACACAGAACAGTACCGGGAATCGGGGTCTGCCGTACTGCCCTTCCGCTCCCTGTCACTTTGATATTCAGGTCATACTTTCCCCCCAGCCTTAATACCTGGCGGATACTCATGCCAAGAAAATTAGGTACTTTCCCCTCTGCAATTTCCTCTTCAAGCATGAGACCTTCTTCCTGAGCATATGCGGCTTTTTCTACGGCCCTGTCCTCTGTCGCTTTCACTTCTTCTACCTTAAGCGTATTGCTCTCAGGGAACACTCTTAAATGATAGAGGGCCTGACTGGCGATCTCTCTGAAAGCAGGAGCAGCTACAACACCTCCATAGGTGATCCCCCTGGGTTCATCAATCAAAACCAGGATAGCTAACTTCGGGTTGTCTGCCGGAACGAAACCCATGAAAGAACCGATTCTCTTGTTGGAGTATCCTTTAACGCCGGGTATCACCTTCTGGGCAGTACCCGTCTTACCGGCAACCTCAAAGTATTCGAGGGCAGCCTTTTGTCCGGTACCTCCCTCTTGCACCACCATCTTCATAATGGAGGTTAACACCCTGGCAGTCTCTTCAGAAATCACGCGCCTCTTTACCACAGGAGAAAATTTTTCTACCACGTTCCCGTAATCATCCACGATCTCTCTTGCCAGATAGGGTTTCATCAAAAGCCCGCCGTTGGCAATGGCGGAGAGGGCTGCTACGACCTGAAGGGCGGTAACAGAGATGCCCTGCCCGAAAGCAATATTTCCGAGGGCAACCTTTGCCCACCTGTCAGGAGGGTGGATCATTCCCTTTACCTCCCCTACGAAGTCAATGCCGCTGTCATCCCCGAAGCCAAACCCTTTCAGGCAATGGTAGAGACAATCCTTGCCCATGTTCTCACTAATCTTACAGGCGCCGATGTTACTTGAATATTTAACGATCTCAGCTACATTGAGCCATCCATACTTATGCACATCATGAATCATCCTGTTACCGAGCCGGTACTTCCCGTTCTCGCAATAGAATTGATCCTCCAGGTCGACCACTTTTTCTTCCAGAGCCCCTGCAACGGTAAACACTTTCAAAATTGAACCGGGCTCAAAGGAATCTGTGACCACCCGGTTTTTCCTGCAGGAGGGAGTGTACTCACCCGCCCCCGACTGGTTCGGATTGAAAGAAGGGCAGTTTGCGATAGCCAGCACTTCACCGGTCCGTGGATCCATAACCACTGCCATCCCTCCTTTAGCACTGCACTTCTCTACCGCCTTTTCCAGTTCCTTCTCTGCAATATGCTGGATGATCTTGTCTATGGTGAGAACCAGATTATAGCCTTTCTCTGAATCCACAACCTTGATTCCTTCAGGGAAAATATCCCTTCCAAGGGCATCCCGTGCCATTACCAGGCAGCCCGGTTTCCCCAGGAGAGAACGGTCATAGGTGAGCTCGATTCCCTCCAGCCCTCGAGAGTCAATATCTGCAGTTCCAATCACCGTGCTTGCAAGGCTCCGGTGGGGGTAGAATCTCCTGCTTTCCTCAATGGACCCGATACCGTTTATCTCACACTTCAACACCCGAGCAGACTGCTCGGGAGGAACCCTCCTCATGAGCCAGACAAAGGGCCTTTTATCAGAGAGCTTTTTTAAAAGATCCTCTTCCGGGATAGTTAGGAGAGGAGAGAGTTGAGCCGCTACCTTCTGCTTGTCTGCAATGAGGGCAGGGCGGGCATAGATTGAATCCATCTCCAGGCTTACCGCCAGTTCCTGGTAGTTGCGATCATAGATAATCCCCCTCCGGGGAATGAGGGGAATCGTCCTTTCATACTGGCTGTCAGCCAATCTGCTGTATTCTTCGTATTTGATAATCTGGAGGTAATAGGCCTTGGCAAGGACAACTGCAAAGAAAAAGATGAATACTGAGAAGATAATGTAAACTCTATTTCTGAGCCATGTTTCTTTCTCGTTCATCGTACCATAACGATTTGCTGTGGATCAGGAGGGAAAAGATTCAATTCCTCTCTCCCCAGCTTCTCCAGGCGGGAAGGCGATTTCAGTGACGTAATCTCCAGTTTCAGTTCCCGATTTTCACGCAGAAGTTCTTTCTGCTGCCTGCCTACGTAAGAAATCCTGTACCCCAGATTGATCACTTCGATGCGCGACCAGACGAACAACACAAAAAAGGCTACGATGAGCAATACGACAGCCAGGACAAAAAACATGTTCTTCTGCCTCTCACCCAGCACTCTCTCTTCCACCACCTGCTGATCGAGAATATCCGTATGGATGAACCGCTCTGTAGCTATCTCGTGCATATCCCGCTCCTTGTTATTGTTGCCCTACAACCGTTCAGCCACCCTTAATCTGGCACTCCGTGCCCGGGGGTTTCCCCTCACCTCTTCCGGCCCGGCCATAACGGGCTTCGGGGTGAGAATCAGGGCTTTCGCTTCTCTTCTTGCCCACGATTGAAATGCGGTCTTTACTATCCGGTCCTCCAGAGAGTGAAAGGAAATCACGCACAGCCTCCCTCCTCTCTTGAGAAGATCTACCCCATCATGCAGAACCTTCTCGAGGTTCGTAAGCTCGTCGTTTACAGCAATCCTTAACGCCTGGAATGTTTTTGTGGCAGGATGAATTTTCTGCAGAAAACGGCCCCTGGGTATAACCCTGGCAACAATCTCTGCGAGTTCTGTGGTAGTCCTGATTTTTTCCTTCTGTCGGCGGGTAACAATCGACCTGGCAATCCTCCGAGCCCATCTCTCCTCACCGTAGTCCCTGATGATCTTTTCCAAAGCAGGCAGAGGAGAACGATTCACCAGATCAAAGGCGGTAAAGCCTGCACTTCTGTCCATCCTCATGTCCAGCGGGCCTTCCAGCATGAAACTGAAACCCCTTTCGGCATTCTCAAGTTGGTGAGAGGAAAATCCTAAATCCAGCAAGATGCCATCCACTTCGCCAACCCTGAGCCCTTTCAGTATGTCCTGTATATTCGCAAAATTGTCTTGAATGATCACGGT
>JAPLJA010000222.1 GCA_026388815.1 Pseudomonadota bacterium | reverse complement strand
AAATATGACGTATAAGGGGCAACAGGAACAGAATCAAGCAATCCAGTATATAAACCTGAACGATCTCCTGAAAGAAGAGTTCAGCTTCCTTGAAGCAGACATGTTTTTTAGACATGAAGTAATAAAACACTATGAGTTTGCACAGTCACTTCCCCATATCAAGGGAGTGTATTCGGATTTCAGCCAGGGTCTGATGGCCTTTGTGCAGAACGCTCTTGAAGCGATGCGTTCTACAGAAAAAAAAGAACTGGTAATCAGAACCGGTTATAACGGGCAATCCATTTCAATTACGATCCATCATACCGGTTGCAGTGCCTCTGGCGAAGATACGGAAGCTTCTCACGCGCTTGCCCCTGTGACAGGCCTGATTCTGAACAGCAATCCTCAGGAATTGCTCAAGCCTTACGGAGCCAGGATAGCCTCTGTTAGCCAGGCAGGTGACACCACCTATACCATTGAAATACCATACAGCAAGGGTGAATCCTGATCGTGCTGGTATCCCCTTACTCTTAAACACATAACCCTGTCCCGTCTTTCTTTGTCCAGGCTTTAAGGAATGGTGAAAAAAAGGTTGAGAGGAAAAATTCAGGGCGGCATAGGGCTCTTCATTCTGCTCGTATCCGAGGTGATGCTGTTCCAGGGAATAGAGCCATTTGCATCCTGGTTTTATTGTTTTGCCTGGTGGGCTTATATCCTGACCGTGGACAGCGTGATCTATGAACTGAAAGGCGATTCTCTCATCATCAGCAGAACTCGAGAGTTCCTCTGGCTTATCCCCTGGTCAGTAGTGATCTGGCTGGTTTTTGAGCTGGTGAATGTGGTCATGAAGAACTGGTATTATGTGGATGTGATAGATTTCCTTCCGGCGCGGTGGGCGGGGTATTCCCTCGCATATGCGACTGTCCTGCCGGGAATTTTTGAAACCACAGAACTTCTCGATGCGTTAGGATTGTGTAAGCAGATGGGGAAGGTGAAGATGTCTCCCCCGTCACAAAAATGGCTGGTAGCCAGTTGTTGTGCAGGCGTGCTCTTTTTCATAACCCCGTTCCTTTTCCCCCGCTACTTTTTCCCCCTCATCTGGTTAAGTTGTGTCTTTCTTTTAGAACCGCTCAATTACTGGTTTGGTGGAAGATCTCTCCTGAAGGAGTGGGAAAAGGGCCATGGGCAGAGATCCTGCAATCTGCTCCTTGCAGGCTTGATCTGCGGGTTTTTCTGGGAGTTCTGGAATTACTGGGCAAAAACCAAGTGGATCTATACCGTCCCCTTTTTTCAATATTTCAAGCTCTTTGAAATGCCAGTGCTGGGATATCTCGGCTTCCCTCCTTTTGCGGTAGAGTGTTACGTGCTCTATAATTTCATCTGCCTTGTGCAGGGTCGCAGAGGGTGGGAAAGGGAACCATCATCTCTCACGATAAACAGACCTCTGAGGTATTCTGCCCGGGTAGCATTGTTGACAGGGATGTTGATTTTTTTTATCGTGGGATTCGCCATGATCGATGCCTGTACGGTTAAATCTTTTTCCCGGATGAAGAGCGGTAAAGCATCGCTCCTCTCCCGGGGGAGTCATGCAACACATGAAGCAGTTCTTTAAAGTTTTGATCCTGGCTCTGAGAGGCTTCGGGAAAGACCGGTGTGCACTGTGGGCGACTGCGCTTACCTATACCACGGTGTTTGCAACCGTACCTCTTCTTGCAGTAGCCTTTTCTATCTTCCATGCCTTCGGGGGATTAAAAAGCCTCGAGAAGTTGATCAAGCCCCACATCCTGAGGCTCATTGTGCCCGGTGACCAGGAGAAGGTGATCACCTTGATCGGCAACACGATTGACAACATCGATGCTGGCACCATCGGGATCATAGGGAGTGGTGCCTTGCTCATTACCTGTATCCTCCTCTTGAGTGAACTGGAAATCTCTCTGAACAACATCTGGGGAATCAAGTCCCATCGCCCGGTCCTGTACCGGATAGCGATTTACTGGATCTCAATCACCATCGGACCTCTGTTCCTGGCGATGGCTTCGCTGATTACCGTTACCCTTGCTAACAGTTGGATCGTACAGCTCATCGAAAGGTACGTGGATGTAGACTTTCTCTCCCTCCTGCCCTATGTGTTTATCTGGATTGCCTTCATAGGACTCTACCTCTTCATGCCGAATACCAGGGTTCGGTTCAGGTCGGCCTTGCTGGCAGGTATTATCGGTGGGACGCTGTGGCAGATAGCGGGGTGGGGGTTTAGCCTCTATACCTCACGGGTAGTTGCCTATTCAGCCATCTATGGTTCTCTTGGCATCATCCCCATCTTTCTCGCCTGGATATTCATCAGCTGGTTTATTTTTTTCCTGGGTGCCGAGATCTGTTTTTACCATCAAAACAGTATGTATTACAGGAGTGGTATCAAAGAAGAAGAAATAAACAGATGGGAAAGAAATTTCCTGGTGGTAAAAGTTCTCCTCTTGCTGGGCAGGGAATTTTATCGCGGAGAGCAACCCAGAAGTCTCAGGGAGATATCAGAAAAAACGAAGATCTCCGGAATGCTGATTGAGAACATACTTCGTCCTCTGATCGATAAGGGAATCGTACTGGAGAATAAGGAAGAAGAGCAGTTCTATCTGCTCGGGCGCAAACTCGACAGAATAAAAATCCGGGAGATTATTGAATTTCCCAGGGATGGATTGGAACACATTCCTGTTTCAACGGATGATAAAGAGGGAGAGTTTATCCGCGGCCTCATGGAGAAGGGCGAAAGCGCTTTTAACCAAGAGTTCGGCAACATGACATTAAGGGAGGTTATAGAAACATTTGAAAAGAACGCAGGAAAATGAAGGGAGTCGATGAAGAGAAAGGTTCCGAAAAAACCCAGAATACGAGCTCCACTTCCCCGTCCCACCAGGTTTCACAGCACCAAAAAGGGGCTTAAGGGTTATGATCGGGTGAGGGATAAACGCAAGCCCCAAGGGGAAGCGTTGAAGGAAATTGTTAATTCTGCAGGTAAGTAGAGAACAGTGAGTAGAAAAATATGAATTCAGAAGTCAGGAGACAGGAGCCAGAATATATCCCCTTCTGAATTCTGACTTCTGCATTCTGAATTCTCAACCTACTGTTCACTAACACCATTCACCTGTTTTACCCTGCATCCAGGCTGTGCCTCTCCTTGGTTTGATACCACCCCTCAGGATCGCGGAAATATTCATGTGTATCCTTGAGAGATAAGAGGTGTTCCCGCTCTATGGAAGAGAGGAGCTGGTAAAAGGACTTCTCCTGGATATCCTCTGTCATTCCTGCCAGATCCTCATAGAATTTTTCTCCCTTAGCTTCAAATTCAATGGCAACCTTCACTGCTGCGAGGTCATCAGCATCAGACTTCGCTGTCTGCCCCTGTTCCAGTGTCCTTACAGTTTCTTTAAACAGGCTTCTTACTTCCGTATCTTTGACCTTGAACGGGATTGTTTCAGGCCACTTGCCCTTTTCCTTGAGCCTGCGGTAGAGTTCCTGGATTCTCTGGAAATGTTCCAATTCATCATCAGCGATTTCGGCAAACATCTTTGAGCCCAGAGGGTGTAAGGTCCTTTTACTGTTTTTCAGGTAGAACTCTCTTTCCCTGCTCTCATTTTCCAGGGCAACTTCCAGTGCCTTAAGTCTTGTTTCAATCTCTGCCATATATTCCTCCATGCCGGGACTCTATTGTGGGAACACTTTTAACATAAAACGGGTAGAAAGAGAAGAGTGATGCATTGCTGTTACCTGGATTCAAGATCCCTTTTGATGAGTTTTAGAATGATATGGGGATTCTCCCCTTCAAAGGGATCTCGCCGAAGATCGCTTCTACTGCTGCCTTCTGGGAAACGGCTGAATCAGAAAAGGTGCACAGGGCGCATGGTGCCTCCAGGAATTCAGAGGTAAGGTATGGATTGCCAAAATAAATCAATATGATAGGCTTATTTCCTTTAAGAAGATTATGAATATGCATTTTGATTGCTGGTGAAGGGAAGAGGGCCTTCTGGTAAGCCCGTATTTTAGAAAAGACAGCACAGATAACAGGTGATTTTCCAGTCAGGTCAGGAAACAGGTCATCCCAGTCAGGGGGAAAGAAAAAAGACTGAGTTCCGGCAATCCGTTTTGCAAATTCCTCTACAAAAACTTCTCCTCTTGCTGCAGAAGGATTGTTCTGGATCATGAGGAGAGCAGGAGAGGAACCGGCAGGCAACGGCAGTATCCGTTGAGCATCGTTCATCAAGGTTATGGAGTCTCGAGCAATCTTTAAAGAAAGTTCTCTTAAACGTTGCGGATCACATGGGGATATCTGCTGAGGCTGCAGTAGCCTCTTCTTAACTTCTCGTATCTTTGTTTCAGCCTCTTCAATTCTCCCGGTAAGCTGATTGTCTTTAAGAGCTTCCGCATACATAGCTTGTATCAGCTTCTCAGGATTAGCAGGATGGAGCAGGATATCGACCCCTGCGTTCAATGCTGAGACAGATGCCTTTTCCTCAGGAAGGTAATCGGTTAACCCCTTCATCCGGAGTGAATCGGTAATGATAAGCCCTTGAAAGGAGAGTTCTTTCTTCAGAAGATTATTTATTACTTGATGTGAGAGGGAAGCGGGGATCATCGTTTGTCCGTCCAGCGCCGGAGCGTAGAGATGGGCGACCATGATAGCCTCCACACCGTGCTCGATGGCTGCGATAAAGGGAGGAAGAGCAGTCCTGTAAAGATAATCCTTATCAACGTTAAGCACAGGAAGAGTGAGGTGAGAGTCCATTTCAGTATGGCCATGACCGGGAAAATGCTTGGCAGTGGCAATAACCTGTTCTCCCTGCACTCCCCGAATAAAACTGCTCCCGAGCAGGGAAACTAAATCGGGCTGGTCTCCATAGGAGCGGGTGTTTATGATAGGGTTCGCCGGGTTAGTATTGACATCCAGGACCGGTGCAAAGAGGGTATTAATGCCATACGACTTTGCCTCATGGGCAATTGCCATGCCCTCCTCAAAGGCCAGTGCTGGTGAATGTGTTGCCCCCAGCGCCATACAGGATGGGAATTCAGTTCCTCCTTTCAGTTGCTGCCCCACACCATTTTCCATATCCGAGGCGAAGAAGAGAGGGACTTCAGAATGCCTCTGCAATGCATCAATCAGGCGGGGCGTGTGGAGGCAATCGCCGCCGAACACTATAAACCCGCCAATGCTATAGTTTTCTACCAGCCGTACTGCCGATTGAAAATCTTCGCTTTCCAGCGGTGTGTTTCCGTCGAGGTGAGCGATGATAAGCTGGCCGATCTTTTTTTTCAGTGTTACATTCATTGTCTAATAGGGTTCAAGGATTCGAGATAAAAATTAAAAGTTAAGAATTAAGAGTTAAGAATTTCATTTTTAATTCTTCATTTTTAATTCTTCATTCTTCCCCTTCGCACCTTGACCCCTTCCTCATATATTTTCATCAACGCCTTCCTCACCTTCATCGGGTCGTGCCGTATGGTGTCAACCTTGTG